>CBFIJA010000059.1:0-9392 GCA_965662875.1 Candidatus Arcticimaribacter sp. | reverse complement strand
GCACCTTTTAAAAACACCTCTGGATCTGGTTTAGATCGCGTTACATGATTACCGTCAATGATGGCTTGAAAATAATGCGTGAGCCCCAATTTTTCTAGAATACGGGTTCCGTTTTTACTGGCTGATCCCAGGGCCACAGCAATATTATTTTCACGCGCATAACCAAGAATTTCTTCTACACCTTCGAGTATTTCGTTTCTACCCATGTTTTCAATTTGTCGTAGATAATCTTCGTTTTTTTCAATCAAAAGACGTTTTTTTTCCTCGTTATTAATCGTTGCACCAGCCCATTCAATGATACGTTCTAAAGAGTCAACTCTGCTGACCCCTTTCAGCTGTTCATTCTGTTCCAGGCCAAGCTCAAAACCCAATTGTTTGCCTACCCGTTTCCGGGCGATGTAATGGTATTTGGCGGTATCCACGATGACGCCGTCTAAATCGAATAAAAATCCTTTCATTTTGCTTTAATTGTAGAAGTATAAACTTGGAGGTGAATATACTCTATTTTCTATTTTTTAGAAATCTAATTTTCATCATTGTTTCGCCATAGTACGCCTAAGGGAAGGATAAGAAATAATAGAAACACATTGAAGTACCATCCTATGAGTGGCAGGAGAATCATCGCCAGAATAATCCAATGCCGCTTATGCATGTTTTTGATTTTTGATTAAAGTGCCTACACGAGGAGAGAGGTAAAGAAGCGCAATCATATTGGGAATGCACATCAGTGCAAACGAAAGATCGATGAGACCAATGACAAAATCTACTTTGGCTACTGCACAAAATACAATACTGATGAGGTAAATATAATTGTACACATACCCCCATTTTTTCTGGGTTAAATAATTCAAACACTTTACCCCATAGTAGGCGTAGGTCAATAGGGTAGAAATGCCAAATATCAGGACCATAAGAAGTAAAACAATGTCACCCACTCCAAAGAAAAGACGATCAAATGCAGCGAGTGTTAGAACAATTCCGTTGAGTGACGGATCTAAATGTGCTTGACTGATCAAGATAATAATTCCAGTAATGGAACACACCAAAACAGTATCCAACAATGGGCCAAGGGCCGCTACCAATCCTTCGTGTATAGGATTTTTGGTTTCCGATTGACCGTGGTACATAGGTGCATTTCCTACCCCGCTTTCATTTGAAAATACGGCTCTGCGAATTCCTAAAAGAACCAATCCCCAAAAGCCTCCTGTAACTGCTGTATTGACATTAAAAGCTTCTGTAAAAATCTGGCCTATTACCTCTGGAACCAAGCTGGCGTTTTGGAGTAATATAAAAACGCCCAGTGTAAAATATAGCCCAACCATTAGTGGTACTAATGCCGCAGTTACACCTACAATTTTTTTAAGTCCGCCCAAAATGACAAAACTGCTGAGAAAGGTAAAAAGCAAACCCAGTAAAATTTTCCACGCCAAATCGCCAATGCTCCAAAAATAATTTGGGTCAATTACGGTCATGACGGTTTGCGTCAACTGATTGGCGGTAAATGCGGGCAATACTCCAAATAAGCCTGCAAACGAAAAGGCGATGGCAAAATATTTTCCATATTTTGGCCATCCCAACGTCATATAATACATGGGTCCACCTAGCGGAGTACCGTCTGCTTCTTTTTCGCGTATCAATACCGAAAGGGTACTGCTGTAAAATTTAATGATTGCACCTAGTGCAGCGGTGATCCACATCCAAACCAAGACTCCAGGCCCCCCCATATGAATGGCAATGGCAACACCCGAAATATTACCCAGTCCAACCGTTGAGGCCAATACTGCAGACAAGGCTTGAAACCGAGAAATTCCTTTTTCATTTTCGCGCTGAAAAAGCAATCGCCCTGCAGAAGAAAGATTGCGTAAGGCATACCCTTTGGAATGAAGTAATAAATAAATTCCCCCCCCTAGGATGAGGCTGAACATGATCCATTCCAGTTGACCAATTAAAAACTGTATTCCACTACTGATCTCTTCCATTGTATACTAAAAAAGCCAAGGCATGCCTTGGCTTTAGTTCTGTTTTTTTGGGCTTACCAAATATACACCCTGTCTTCGGGTTTTAGATACATGCCGTCTCCTTCTTTTACGCCAAATACCTCATAAAAAGCATCCATATTTTTCAAGGGTTGTGAAGCACGGTTGTAGCCCGGTGAGTGCGGATCTGTTCGCACTTGATTCTTCAAGGCTTCGTCCCTAGATTTTACACGCCAGATGGTTCCCCAAGAAAGGAAAAAACGTTCTTGAGCGTTGTAGCCATCTATGGGTTCAGGCGTTCCGTTTTCTTGATGATGAATTGCCAAGGCATCATAGGCAGCATGAATTCCACCCAGATCTCCTATGTTTTCTCCGAGTGTAAATTTTCCATTGATAAAGGTGTCTTCCAACACTTCGATAGCGCTGTATTGCTCGGCTAATTTTTCGCCTAAAGAATTGAATTCTTCCAGGTCTTTCTCGGTCCACCAATTGACAAGATTTCCATAGGCGTCATAATCTGCACCGCTATCGTCAAATCCATGTGAAATCTCATGTCCGATTACTCCACCGATTCCACCATAGTTTACGGCAGCATCTGCTTTAAAATCAAAGAATGGCGGTTGCAAAATAGCTGCGGGGAATACAATCTCATTGTAAGCAGGATTGTAATAAGCGTTAACGGTTTGGGGCGACATAAACCATTTTGTTTTGTCCACAGCTTTCCCCAGTTCAGCAATATTTTCAGCAAAATCAAAAGCTGAAATATTGATCATGGCATCCAAATAAGTGGCATCCCCATCTTCATTGGTCAACGTTATTTCGGAATAATCTTTCCAAGTGTCAGGGTAGCCCACCTTTACGGTTGTTTTTTCCAGTTTTTCGATGGCCTTTATTTTTGTTTCGCCATCCATCCAAGCAAGATTATTGATCCGAGCGGTATAGGCTTTTATCAAATTTCCAACCAATTCTTTCATTTGTGATTTGGCTTCAGGCGGAAACTTTTCACCTACATAAAGTTTTCCAAGAGCTTCACCCAAGGTCCAGTTTACCGTTCTTAGAGCACGCTTTTCTAGCGGTTCTTGGGCAACGGCTCCTCTTAGGGTTTTGCTGTAGAACTCCCAGTTGGCACGGTCCATTTCTGTTGTCAGCTGACTCGCAGCGCCATCGATAAGGGTCCACCACAGATAGGCTTTTATTTCTTCGATATTGTGATCTTTCATCAAACCGTCGAGATTTGAAAAATAGCCCAAGTCAGTTACAATTACATTTTCCAACCCTTCTGCACCAATCCCACCGAAGTACTTTCCCCAATTTACTTTTGTAGCCAATGCTTGCATTTCTTCTATGTTTTTAGGGTTATAGCGTTTGGCAGGATCGCGGCGCTCTACTTTATCCATACGTGCAGCAGCGATGCTTGTTTCAACAGCAACCACTTGAGAAGCAAGTGCTTTTGCTTCTTCCTCGTTTTTTCCGATAAAGCCAAACATACGCCCGACATGTGTTTCGTACTGCGCTTTTATTTTTTTTGAATCTTCGTCCTCTTTGAGGTAATAGTCTCTTTCTATTCCCAAGGCACCGGGGTACAATTGCCCAACATTTTTATTGCTGTCTTTTGCATCAGCAGAAACATAAAACCCAAACAAAGCACTGTTTCCTTTGGGGAGGGTTTCTTCAAGATAGGCTTGTACATCAGTGATGCTTTCTATTTTTCCTATGCGCTCTAGATGTGGCATTAGGGGTTGAATTCCTTGTTGGTTTCGAGTAAGGGTATCGTTGATGAGCTCAAACAACTGGACGGCCTTGGCTTCGTCAGATTCCGCTTTTAGATCCGGATTTTTAGCGGCTGCTTTTAGGATGGCCATAACGTCTGCGTCCGTATTGTCACGCAATTCGTTAAAACTTCCCCAGCGGGTTTTATCATCGGGAATTTCTATTGATTTCATCCAGGCCCCGTTGACATAGTTATAAAAATCATCTTGTGGACGCACTTCTTTATCCATTAAACTCAGGTCTATTCCTATTTTTTTATCGGCTTCTTTGGGAGCATTACAAGCGGTAGCCAATAAACCGAGGGCTACACCAAAACTTAAGAATGTATTTTTCATTGTTTACTATTTAGATGTGGAAAAGTACTAAAAAACAGCTGTATAGACAACACCTACTCTTTCACGACAATAAAAGAGGCTTTGTTTCCAGTGGCCAAGTTCCATTGCTTTGCCATCATCAGTTTTCCATTTTCATCATAGACCCGCATTTCGGCTGTGTTTGGTCCAGAATCTCCCTGATTTAAAGCCACAAATTCAACAATGTTAAACCCGTCATACAATTCTACATCCATTTTTTGATAGCGTTCTCTTAATAGGATATTAGGGTGTAAAACTTGGTTGTTGAATCGGATTAGAATGCGATCTCCATCTGGGTATTCATGATCTCTGAAAACAATGCGTAGATTTTCACTTGTGGATTTAAAATCACCTAAATATTGATCCACTTGAAATTCGCTTGGATTTTTTTCAGCCTCAGGTTTTTGAAGCTTATTTAAATAGTAGGCTCCAGGATCGATGAATGTTTCCTGTGGCTCCATCTGGATGCTTTGGTTTTCAAAACTTTTTGGGGCTTTGTTGGGGTTTGGGGTATTGCTGAAAAAATCTTTGTTGAGGTAACCCGGGAGTGGATTCTTTTCTTTTGGCAACAGTAAAGGGGTATTCGATTTAGGATCAATTTCTAATTTGGGCGTTGGTTTATTCTCTTGTGTTTGGGCATAACTTCCCAAATGAATAAAACAAATCAGTAAAAAGATTCTTTTTTTTAGCATTTTTCAAACCTACATAAAAGTGCGGAGACCTCCCATAGCTTTAACACCCTTTTAGAAGAATTTAAAGTTTTAAAGCCAAACAAGGGAAAAATATCTTTTTACCCTAAAATTACTCCAGCAAAGGTAGCAGAAAGCAAGGAGACAAGCGTTCCTCCAAGAACGGCCTTTACACCCAGTTCGGCCAAGTTTTTTCTTTGGTTAGGTGCTAAAACCCCTATACCGCCCAACTGAATTCCGATAGAAGAAAAATTTGCAAAGCCACACAACATAAATGTCGCCATGATTACAGATTTTTGATGAAATAAGTGTACCGTAGATTTTGGATCTTTAAGTGCGGCCAATTGTATAAAAGCAACAAACTCACTGGCCGCTATTTTTATCCCCAACAGCTGTCCCATCAGAACCGAATCTTCCTTTGCTACCCCAATAATCCACATGAATGGAGCGAATAAATACCCCAATACAAACTCCAATGAAAATTGAGTGTATCCAGTATTGTTTTCTATCCAATGATTCAAACCAGTGACGCTTCCAAATCCGTAAAAAACATCATTTATCAAGGCTAAAAGTGCGACAAAGACCAATAGCATGGCTCCGACATTTACAGCTAATTTTACACCTTGAGTGGTGCCTTCTGCAATTGCATCCAAGACATTGCTTCCAAAATTTTCGTTGTCTACATTTACTTCAACCATAACTTGTGTTGAATTTGGGGGTACGATTATTTTTGAGATCGCTACCGCCCCTGGAGCTGCCATAACCGATGCAGCAATCAAATGCTGGGTAATGGCGAGTTGTGCGTTAGGATCGTCTCCCCCTAAAAAACCAACATAAGCAGCTAGAACGCTCCCAGCAACGGTAGCCATTCCCCCCACCATAACGGTGTAAATTTCGGATCGGTTCATTTTAGCGAGATAAGCTTTTATCAACAAAGGCGCTTCGGTTTGTCCCAAAAAGATATTGCCCGTTAAGGACAGGCTTTCGGCTCCAGAGATTTTCACAATTTTTTGTAAAGCCCATGCCAAAAAGCCTACAAGTCTTTGGATTACACCATAATAATACAGCAGTGATGTCAGAGCGGAAAAAAAAACAATAACTGGGAGTACCTGAAAAGCAAAAATATAAGGGTTCGTTGTAAGGTCAACCAAGGCATCAAAAAGGAAGCCACTGCCGGCTAATGTATATTCAATGACCTTGATAAAGAATCTACCGAGCTGTTCAAACAGAAATTGGACAAAGGGTACCTTTAGGATGGAAACACCCAACAAAAACTGCGTTAATAAAGCCAGGCCAACGGTTTTCCAAGGGATGTTTTTTCGATTTGTACTGCACCCATAGGCCAGTGCTATGAGAACAAAAAACCCGAGACTGCCCCGTAAAATAGAGATCCATCCAAAACCCTGGTTTGGAATCATTTCCATATCCTTGCGTTTTAAACGAAGTTAACTTTTTTCGTTTAATCTTTATTGGTACACCCGAATGTAGTCGATGATAAATTCTTGAGGAAAGATAGTTTCGTCAACTTCACCCCCAAAATTTCCGCCAATGGCTAAATTGACTAAAAGATAAAAGGGTTGATCAAAAGGCCATATTTCTTTTGTTTTTTCTTCCGGATGAAAGGTGTAAACTTCTGTTCCATCTACAGAAAAAACGATTCGGTCTTTGTTCCAGTCAGCGGTGTATAAATGAAAGCCTTCTTCAACATTTGGAATAGGGGTTGTCTTAGTACTGGCATTGTCTCCATGTCCGGCTTTGGTGTGTAAGGAGGTAAAAATTTCTTCAGGGGAACGCCCCACGTATTCTAAAACATCAATTTCTCCACACATGGGCCATCCTACCTGATCAATATTGCTGCCTAAAAGCCAGAAAGCCGGCCAAACACCTTGCCCTTTTGCTAATTTTGCTCTGACCTCAAAGCGTCCGTACTGAAAGGTTTTTTTTCCTTTTGTAGTGATTCGGGTTGAGGTAAAATGATCCCCCTCTTTTTCCGCTTTTATAAAAAGCATACCGTCCGTTAAACGATGATTTTTTTGTGTGTAATGTTGGCGTTCATTGTTTCCCCAACCGCATAAATTTGGACAACCGTCGCCCTCAGAAATATTCCATATGCTGGGATCCAATACGGTGGCATTAAATTCCTCTGACCAGATCAGTTTTCTTTCTTGTGCATTAAGCCACGAAATCCCAATCATAATACCAATGACTACTGCTTTTTTCATTTCATTAACGCTTTTTAAATTTCACTTTTACTCTTGGGAGGCTCTGTTTTTTGCCAATTGTGCTGAAACCTTATTCGCAGATTCTTCGGTTATGTTGTAATTACGCATTATAATCATCGCAATGAGCGTTCCTCCCATTGGGAAAAAACAAAAGAAGTAAAGCAATCCATCTACAGCAGCTTGTTGGTCTACAGTGGCCAAATCAGGATTAAATCCAACAAGACTAATGATTACACCACTCAATGCTCCTGCAATAGCATAGCCTACTTTGACCATCCACCAATAAATGGCACCAAAAATTCCCTCCCGGCGTTTGCCCGTATTGATTTCATCAAGATCAATAACATCTGCAGTCATTGACATCATTATCGTAAACAGACTTCCGATACCAAAGGAGAAAAATGGAAGCCCTACAACATACAACCATGGTTTTCCAGGAACAAATAAGAAGAACAAGAGCAAGTAGCCAAACAAGGATATACCTTGAGAAGCCATAAAGGCTTTTTTCTTCCCCCATTTGTTGGACATCCAGGTAACGGTTGGAATAACAATAAAGGTAGTTCCCAATGCCCCGAGACATCCGAACATTGAAACCCAAATTCCACTGGCATCTGCATCACCGTTAAACAAGGTGTATACAATTACAAAAAAGGTTAAAGAAGCAACAGTATTGAAGGCATTGTAAATTAAAAAAGTTGCCCCACACAGCTTTCGAAATTCTGCAATTTTAAAAGCTTCTTTAAAACTTTTAAAGATTTTGATTAGACTGCTTCCAATGGTAGAAACATTTAAAGGTTCATAGTCTTTTTCTAAGGTAGAGGGACTTTTTATAAAAACTGCAGGAACCATAGCACATAAAGCACAAGGAATTGCCACCCATACAGCCAATTGCCGGACGGCCACATCAGCAGAGGGGAACCACTCTGGGTCATACATAATGATCCAAAATAAAGGAGCAATCACCCACGCCCATTGTCCAATCCACTGGGCAATGGCCATAATATTGGTGCGCTCGTGAAAATCATCACTCATTTCATATCCCATTGCCACATAGGGAACACTAAACAATGTTAAGCCAAAATAGAACACCAATGACCATAAAAAGAAGTACCAAAAATTAAACTGTACTCCGTCTTCCTTGAACAATTGCCACATGAAAATATACGCCAGTCCCATGATGAGTCCACCAATGAATACATATTGTCTACGACGCCCCCATTTTGATTTTGTATTGTCCGAGATAAAGCCCATGATGGGATCTGTAATGGCATCAAAAAATCGAGGGAAAAGAAAAATCAGAGACCACATCCATCCAGAAAAGCCAAGGTCTTCGACCAAAATCACCATAAATATTCCCAGTATAGCGGGAAACATTTGATTGGCAAACATTCCGACACCAAAGGCTATTTTTTGTCCCATTGGGACTTTCGTTGTATTTAATTCATTTGACATATGCTTTGGTTTATTGGATGATTAGTGTTTGAATTGCTTGAGGCGCAATGCTTATATTTTTTTCGAACCCTTCTACCTTAAGGGCATAATTTTTTGCTACCGCATCTTGGTTAAAAACCACAACAGCAATGGACTGATCTGGATTCTGAGCAGCGGTAACCATCAAGTTCTTTTCAGCGGTGTCTACTGCCAAAACTTCGGCGCCAGGCCGAATGAACTTACTGAAGTGAGAAAGAACATAATACAGCGGTGTAAAGTATACTTGATCCTCTTTAGGGTCGACAATTACGGGGGCAATGCACCAGTTTTTCTTCCAGTTGGGTCCCCCTTGTCGATCCAATACCATGTTCCAGTCGACCCATCCGTCGACCCAGTTGTTTAGACATCCTATGATGTCCCGCGCATAGCGGTTGACCGGAGCGTATTTTGGGTGAAGGTATTTTTTTTCTTCTTCGCGCCATTTGTAGCCCCAATCCGTGGCTTCTTTTTTCCAATACCAAGCGTCGTCTCTCCAGACAGGAATTTCGTCATCCACACAAGCTTCGGTTTGAATGAGGTATTTGTTTGGGGCTTTGGTATGTGCATATTGCAGGGCTTCGGGGAAGTAGTCATAAGTGCTTTCATACCAGTGGATTGCTGTTCCGTCGTAGTGCGATGCGGTCTCTTCGTCCTTATACATCTCATCTACCCATTCTTTTATTCCTTCTCTGTTCTGATCGTAGCCTAGGATGACCAATTCTCCTTTTCCATCTGCTTCTAGCTTTGGGCTGAGGTGATTTACCACAAAATCGGTCATCTCTTTTGGGCTATAAAGCATGCTCTCCCAGTTGTTTCCATTCCCATGGGGTTCATTTTCTACGGTAAACCCCCAAATATCAATTCCTTCTGCACGATAGGCATCGACGTATTTTGAAAAAAACAAGGCCCAGG
>CBFIJA010000058.1:0-9639 GCA_965662875.1 Candidatus Arcticimaribacter sp. | reverse complement strand
GTACATCTGAAAAAGGTTACCGTATTTAGCACGCACAACGTCTTGGCCTAGTTTTTTCACCAAAGCTTGGTCATTTTCATCCAATCCTTTTACATGCGCTTGTTCTTTTCCATAACGCATAATTGCAGCAGCAAAGTCCAGGTATACGGCTTCTCCTGTTTTGTTTACACCGTATCCTGCATCACAGCGCTCTTTTGCCGCTCTAGAAGCAACATCACGTGGCACCAAATTCCCAAAGGCAGGATAACGACGCTCTAAGTAGTAATCGCGGTTTTCTTCTGCAATTTCAGTGGGTTTTAATTTCCCTTCACGGATGGCGTTTACATCTTCAATATTTTTAGGCACCCAGATGCGTCCATCGTTACGAAGAGATTCTGACATCAAGGTCAATTTTGACTGATGGTCTCCTGAAACAGGAATACAGGTAGGGTGAATTTGTGTAAAACAAGGATTGGCGAAATGCGCCCCTTTTTTGTGAATCTTCCACCCTGCAGACACATTACTTCCCATGGCATTCGTCGATAGAAAGAATACATTTCCATATCCACCAGAAGCAATTACAACGGCATGTGCTCCATGGCGTTCAATTTTTCCATTGACCAAGTTTCGGGTGATGATACCCCTTGCTTTTCCATCCACAACAACCAAATCCATCATCTCGTGGCGGTTGTACATTTTTATTTTTCCACGACCAATTTGGCGGTTCATGGCAGAATAAGCTCCTAAAAGCAGCTGTTGTCCTGTTTGCCCTTTGGCATAGAATGTTCTGGAAACCAGTACCCCTCCAAAAGAGCGGTTGTCCAACAAGCCTCCGTAATCGCGTGCGAAAGGAACGCCTTGAGCCACGCACTGATCTATGATATTGGTCGATACTTCTGCCAAACGGTGAACGTTTGCTTCTCGGGAACGGTAATCTCCTCCTTTAATGGTATCATAAAACAAGCGGTAGGTAGAATCTCCATCCCCTTGGTAATTTTTTGCTGCATTTATTCCACCCTGTGCAGCAATAGAGTGCGCACGACGGGGGGAATCTTGAAAACAAAATGTTTTCACATTATAACCGAGCTCCGCAAGGGTTGCAGAAGCAGAAGCACCGGCCAAACCTGTACCTACCACGATCACGTCTATTAAACGCTTATTGGCTGGGCTTACAAGATTAATGTGACTCTTGTGGTTGGTCCACTTATCGGCCAATGGGCCTTTGGGTATTTTGGAATCTAAAGTCGCCATATTAAAATGCTGTTAAATGGTGAAACAAAGCAATAAAAACAAAACCTAATGGGATACCGACAGCAAATGCTGTAGTGAATCCTTTAATGGCTCGCGTGTATTTGTTGTTGGCCCCTAATGATTGAAAAGAGGAGCTAAACCCGTGCAGAAGGTGGAGTGCCAAAAATCCAAAGGAAATAACATAGATCCCCACACGAACAGGATTTTCAAATTTATGCACTGTTTCTTCGAAATAGCGTGTAGGATTCTCCGGAAGTACCTCTACGTATTTATAATTCATTTCAGGAATCCAAAAATCATAAAAGTGCAAGCCTAAAAAAGAAAGAACTACCAAGCCAGAGATGATCATGTTTCGTGACATCCAAGAAGAATTAGCTGCTCCGTTATTGGTTGCGTATTTACTGGCTCTGGCTTTTCTGTTTTGAAGTTCCAAAACAAAGCCCATTACAAAGTGAAACACCACTCCAAAAATCAATACAGGCTGTAAAGCGAACTGGACCAACGGATTGTTTCCCATAAAATGAGAAAGCTGGTTAAACACCTCTTCACTAAAAACAGAGGTTAGATTGATGGTAAAGTGTTGCAATAAAAATACAATCAGAAATAACCCAGAAAGTGCCATGGCATATTTTCGTGCCAATGACGTCTTGATTAATGCGCTCATTTAATTCAGTTTATAGAACAAAATTAAAGCATAAAATAGTGGAAAAGAAATTATTCTCTTCTATTTTTCTAGTTTAGAACGGCTCTTAACGAAGTAAGCTTTAATTGTTTAATATTTTATTTTCAAAAGAAAGAAATGAGCTTGTTATCTTAAACAAAGCTAAAATGGCAAGGCGACCACAAGACCAAAAGTTTGGAGCAATTGTAAATCTGCTAAAGCATTATCATCATAACGCATTTGAATTTCAATGACTGCACTAAGGTAATCATTCACCTTCATGTTCAACGAGGTCAGGTAGTCAAAATCTATATTTTGAATCTCTTCCAAATAATTGGCAACCGCATTTAATTGATTCTTCCAAAAGATATTTTTTGCGATATTCAATTCACTTTGCAATGAAAAAGAAGCCCCAGTTTCCCATCTTGCTGTTTTTCCTGCTGCAACTCCAAAAAAAGATTCTTCTTCAGAAAGGTCCAGTGTAAAAAAACCGTCTACAACAATCAAACGGGCATTGAGCGGATTGAATTGAATTGCCATTCCTTCGTCTTTTTTATAGGCAAATCCTACTCCAAAACGCATGTATGCAGGAGAGAAAAACCCGGAGGTTTTAATTTTCTCAAGGGTTCCATTTTGCATTACAAAAATATTTCCAGGAACATTCTGTGTTTTAAGATTGAAAGAAGATGAGAAGTTTAAAGATCGTTTACTTTTAAGCTGAACAAGCGTGTTAAACTCCAATTGATCTTCTGTTTTATTTAAATGATCATTTCCTGTGGTTTTTGCGTACCCCAATGCAGCATCTAAAGTTGAAATCCAAACTAATTTTTCATTTTCGTAAGCAAGATCATAATCAAAATTTAAGGTTCCGCTAAAACTATTGACTCCTCCGGAAAGCCAATTGTCAAAACTTGCCTGGTTGATTAATATCCCTACTTTTCTTTCTTGTTTCCAAGCGGGAATACTGTCCGATACCGCTTCTTGTGTATAAAGCAGTTGACCAACAAATAAACTTATACCGCCTAAAAAAAGTCGGAGTTTATTTGATCTTAAAAGATTGTGATGCTTTCTTTTTACCGAATTCAATGTTAATTGTATAACTGCCTTTGGGTAGATAATATTCTCCATCTTTTGCAGATTTTAGGCGGATGTTTTTGTTTTTTCTCTGGTAATTTATTCTTTGGTTTTTTCCAAAGTTTAGGTTGTAATGAATGAAATTGTATCCTTTGTCAAGGGTGTGTTCGCCTTTATAAACCAAAACCTTATTGGCGTCGTAAATCGACCAAACTGACGTCCCTTTGTTTTCTGAAAACACTTTGAATTCCACTGCAGGGATGTAGGGGTTTCGCCACGTAGAATAGCTGTTTCCCCATCGGCTAGAATAACGGATATCATCGACGGGCAAAAGGGTCAACTCGCTTACTTTTTCTTGTAAGAAATGGATGTCTGCTTTGTAGATGGATCTTCCATGCGTTCCTACCAAAAGATGATTTTTTTCGGGCTGCACAACCAGATCATGAACAGCAGCAGTGGTCAAGCCTTTAGAAAATGGCTCCCAACTTTGTCCTTGATTCAAGGATACAAAAACCCCCAAGTCATTTCCTAGGTATAAAATATTTTCGTTTTTAGGATCTTCACGAAGAACATTTACAGGAGAAAGGGGAAGGTTATTTACAATCGCTTTCCACTGATTTCCGCCATCTTCACTGACGTAAACGTAGGGGGTAAAATCATCCCAGCGATAGCCGTTAAGCGTAACATACACACGCTCTTTCTGGTGTTGAGAAGCAATGACCCGACTCACCCACAAATCCTTAGGGAAACTGTCTGATATGCGTTGCCAGCTGCCTCCACCATTTGTTGTTTTATAAACCAACCCGTCGTCACTTCCAGTATACAAGTAACCAAACTGAAAAGGAGACTCTGCTAGGGTGGTTAATGTACCGTAAGCCACGTTTCCTTTTCTTCCTCCTTGCGTCAAGTCTTCTGAAATGGTGGTCCATTCTGTTCCTTGATTTAAAGAACGATGCAGTTTATTGCCGCCAAAATAAAGGATGTCTTGATTGTGGGTGGAAAGTAAAATAGGGGTCTGCCAATTGAAACGATAAGGAGATTCTCCTAGGGTATGCTTGGGCTGAATGGCAGTTCGCTTTTTATGCTCTAAATCCAAGCGATAATAATTTCCAAACTGAAAACCGGTATACACAAGGTTTGAGTTACGACGATCTATTTGAACTTGCATTCCATCACCGCCCATGATAGACGTCCAGGCATTGTGCCCAGTAGAATGCCATCTCTCATCATCACGAGCATTGTGTGCCCCTTTCCATACGCCATTGTCTTGGAGGCCACCGTAGACATTATAGGGGGTTTCATGATCTATGTTGATCGCATAAAATTGTCCTACCGCTGTTGAGTTGTTTTTCATCCAATGTGCACCATCATCATAGCTAATGTTAACGCCACCATCATTTCCGTTGATCAGGTGTCCCGGTAAATCTGGACTGATCCACAAAGCATGATGGTCAGAATGTACATTGGGTTTGCTGATGGAAGTAAAGCTTTTACCACCATCGTCAGAAGTCAATAATGGAACCCCGTAGATGTAAAGTTTATCTTCTTTTTTGGGATGTACATGAATGTGCCCAAAATAATATCCATAGCTGTAATACAAATCGTCAATGTATCCCTTATGCGTTTTGCTCCAAGTATCGCCACCGTCTGTACTTTTGTATACTTCTGCACCTACAACTGGGGTATCGAATAAAAGACTATTAGCGTCTTCTAAATAGGTGGCTAAATCTTTCGGTTTTACGGCACCGCTGCGTACGCTGTTTTTTAAATTGGCTGCTCTGTATTTTTCTTGAAAATTATTTTCTTTTAAAAAGGCATCCAGTTTTTTGTCTTCCAAAGCCAAAAAGGCCGCTGTACTCATAGCCTTAAAGTCATTTTTTGAAAGCCCCTTTTTCTTTTTGTTGTCTTCTTGGGGGCGTCTAAATTGAGAATCGTGAATGGCATAAAGGGTATTTTCATTAAATACAGCCAATCCAATTCGTCCTACCCCCTCCCCAGTTGGAAACCCACTTATAGGGGTAGAAATTCGTGTCCATGATTGACCTGCATCAGTACTCTTATACAGTCCAGAATTTTCACCATTCCCTTTGAAATCCCAAGCTTTTCGGTCTTTTTCCCAAGCGGCAGCGTATTGTACATTAAAATTGTTAGGCGCATGAGCCATATCAATTATCCCCGTTGCATCATTGATGTACAAACGTTGGGTCCATTGTTTTCCACCGTCTATTGTTTCATAAATTCCCCGTTCAGGGTTTGGAGAATACAAATGACCGGTAACGCCTACAACAAGGTGATTGGGATCTTTTGGATCAATCAATATTTTACCAATATGATGACTGTCCTCCAAACCAGCACTTTCCCATGTGGCACCATTGTCTGCTGTTTTTAAGATTCCAATCCCAGCATAAGAAGACCTTGAAGCGTTGTTTTCTCCTGTACCCACCCAAAGCGTTCTACTGGGCCAATGCATGCTTATTTCTCCAATGTTTTGCGTGGGTGCATTTTCTGTAATCGACACAAAGCTGATTCCGTTTGTTGTCGTATGCCAGATTCCACCAGAAGCATAGGCGACGTAAAATTCTGCGGGGTTCTCTGGGTTAACCGCCAATGCCACTACGCGACCACTCATAACCTTAGGCCCAATATTTTCAAAGGGAATGTTCTTAACGCTCGATTGTTGTTGTTGCCTCTTAAAGGCTTCTAGCGATTGTATTACTTCAGCAGAAGAAGATGCAGGGGTTTGTGCAAAGCTAAACAGAGCAAAAGACAGAAATATGTAGCGAACTAAGACTTTCATGTGGTTGTATTTTCGATTGAAAATACAATTTTTCTAGCTTACGATTGAAGATGAAATTAAAATGAAGGTTTTTTGCTAATTTTAAGGCAAAACAAAACCATGCGTTACAGACCTCTTCCTGCTTCTTTTTATCAAAATACACGTTCCCATTTTATGGCCCAAATGAAAGGAAATAGTTTGGCCGTTTTCAACTCCAACGACGTATATCCTGTAAGTGCCGATTCTACTTTGCCCTTTGCACAACACAGAGATCTCTTTTACCTCAGCGGCGTAGATCAGGAAGAAAGTATTTTGGTGTTATTCCCAAACGCCGTGGACGCCAACCACAGAGAGGTTCTTTTTCTAAGAGAAACCAATGATCATATTGCGGTATGGGAGGGGGCTAAACTCAGTAAAGCACAAGCCACCGCGTTGACAGGAATTGAGACCGTGTATTGGTTGAGTGATTTTAAACGGGTTTTCCAAGCACTGGCTGCCCAATGCGATACCTTTTATTTTAATACCAATGAACACTACCGCCAAGCTGTGGAAACACAAACGCGTGAAGATCGGTTTATTGCCCACTGCAAAAAAGAGTTTCCTGCGCATAATGTCGCAAAAAGCAATCCCATTTTACAGCAATTGCGCTCGGTCAAAACGCAAGAAGAAATCGACCAAATACAAAAAGCCTGTACCATTACTGAAAAAGGCTTTCGACGGCTTCTCCCTTTTGTAAAACCCGGCGTATGGGAGTATGAGATAGAGGCGGAATTGATTCATGAATTTTTACGTCATCGCTCCAAAGGTTTTGCTTACACCCCCATCATTGCCTCGGGAAATAACGCCAATGTATTGCACTACACTGAAAATAATTGCAAATGCCAAGCAGGCGATTTGCTTTTGATGGACGTTGCAGCAGAGTACGGAAACTACTCCAGTGATCTCACCCGTACAATTCCAGTTTCGGGGAAATTTTCAGCAAGACAAAAAGCTGTTTACGAAGCGGTTTTGCGGGTAAAAAAAGCAGCAACTAAACTATTGGTCCCCGGAACAATTTGGAAAGAATACCATGTAGAAGTGGGGAAAATAATGACAGAAGAACTGCTAGGGCTTGGGTTACTAGACCAACAAGACATCGCCAACCAAACCCCTGAGCTGCCGGCATACAAACGCTACTTTATGCATGGAACCTCTCACCATATGGGATTAGACACACACGATTATGGACTGTTGCACTTGCCCATGCAAGCCAATATGGTGTTTACTGTTGAGCCGGGAATTTATATACCGGAAGAAGGTTTTGGGATTCGATTGGAAGACGATGTTGTCATTCAAGCCCAGGGAGAACCCTTAAATTTAATGGCAAATATTCCCATTGAAGTAGCGGAAATCGAAGCGCTGATGAATGCTTAATGGCAGCCACAATCTGGACCGCAATCTTTTTCTTTTTTCTTGAAAAATTTGACGTATAGGGCCCTTACGGCAAAAACTCCCGCAGCAGCAACCAAAAGAACTTGAACGGTTTCCATTACCCTAAAATTTGATAGGCCGTAAAGGCGGTTAAATAGGCGATTAATGTCATGCCAAACAACTGAATTAAAGGCCACTTCCAACTGTTGGTTTCTTTTTTCACTATGGCCAAAGTACTCATGCATTGCATGGCGAAGGCATAAAATAGCATAAGAGAAACTCCTGTAGGAAGGTCAAAAAGAGGAGCTCCATTGGGCTTGGTTTCGGCCGCCATCCTTTTTTTAATCGTTTCTTCAGAATCGTTTCCTACGCTGTAGATGGTTGCCAAGGTTCCCACAAAAACTTCTCTGGCAGCAAAGGAACTGATGACTGCTATCCCAATTTTCCAGTCAAAGCCTAAGGGAGATATGGCGGGCTCTATTGTTTTACCTAAAATCCCGATAAACGAATGTTCTAGCTTATACGATGCTACGGCGTCTGCTAATTCAACCTCAGAAAGGTTTTTATTTTCTTTTTGAGCCAAAATAATTTGTTCTGCTTTAGAAAATTCTTCTCCTGGACCGTACGATGCCATGATCCACAATACAACAGAGAGGGCTAAAATTATTCTTCCTGCTTCCACTACAAAGGACTTGGTCTTTTCAAAAACCGTAATGCCTACATTTTTTAATAAGGGCAATTTGTAGTTGGGCATTTCAATCACAAAATACGTTTTTGAACGAATTTTCAATACTTTGTTCAAGATTGAAGAAGAAAGGAGCGCTGCCCCAAAACCCAATAAATAAAGCCCCATAAGGGTAAGCCCTTGGTACCCCATCCCAAAAAATGTTCCTTGGGGTATAACCAATGAAATAAGAATAAGGTATACGGGCAAACGGGCCGAACAGGTGGTAAACGGGGTAACCAAAATAGTGATCAAACGTTCTTTCCAATTTTCGATGTTCCGGGTTGCCATAACGGCTGGGATGGCACAGGCTGTTCCAGAAATAAGAGGGATGACACTTTTTCCGCTTAGCCCATATTTACGTAAGCCTCTATCCATTAAAAACACAACCCTACTCATATAACCGGATTCTTCTAGCACCGAAATAAACAGAAATAGAAAAGCAATTTGTGGAATAAAAATGATGATGCCTCCTAAGCCTGAAATGATCCCTTCTGCCAAAAGATCTGTAAACACCCCGGGCGGTAGGTTTTTCTTGGTGAGCTCGCTCAGCTTGCTAAAGCTTTCATCGATAAAGTCCATGGGAATACTACTCCACTCGAATATAACCTGGAAGATCGTCAATAAGATGAGGAAGAAAATGACATAGCCCCAAAAACGATGAATTAAAACACGGTCTAAACGCGATCTGAAATCCGTAGCCTTATTGAGATCAACAGAATAGGTTTCTTTCAACGCTTGATTGATGACCTGGTAACGTTTTATGGTTTCTTTTTGCTGAAGGCGTTTTAAGTGGGCTTCGGACTGTGTTTTATAAGCTGTAGCGTCTTCTACTTTTTTACGATCTAGCTTAGCAAAATTTACATCTTGGGTAATCACCAACCATAGCTTGTACAAGGATTGATCTGGAAACACCTTGGCTAGGTTTTCAAAGTAATCGTTATCGATTGCCTTTATGTCGATTATCCCTTCTTTGGATAAGCTTCTGTACTCTAAAATATGATTTTTTAAAGCTTCAATCCCGCTGTTTTCACGCGTACTCACCAAGGCAACTTTGGTCTTTAATTGCGCTTCAAGGGATTGTATGTCTAGGGTAATTCCCTTTCGTTTCATTCGGTCAGACATATTGATGACCAACAGGGTTGGGATTTCTAAATCCTTTATTTGGGTAAAAAGCAAAAGGTTGCGCTTCAGGTTTTCAACATCCGAAACCACGACGGCTACATCCGGATAGTCTTTATCGTTTTTGTTCAGAAGCAGTTCAATCACCACGCTTTCGTCCATAGAAGAGGCGTTGAGGCTGTAGGTACCGGGAAGATCAATGATATGCGCTTTTGTGGTCCGATTTAGTCTACAGCTGCCTTGTTTTTTCTCAACTGTGATCCCGGGGTAGTTTCCTACTTTTTGATTCAAACCCGTTAGGGCGTTAAATACGGATGTTTTTCCTGTATTAGGATTCCCAATGAGCGCTACATTTAAGGTAGTACTCATGACAATAAATCTATGGTAATGTGTTGTGCCGTTTCTTTACGGATGGCCAAATGACAACCGTCGATGACCAGATACATTGGATCTTTCAATGGGGCCAGCTGCACTAAATAGACTTCATTCCCGGGAAGACATCCCATTTCAATGAGTTTTAGCGGCAGAAGATCGGTGTCTATTTCGACAATTTTCCCTCGTTGATTTTTTTGAATCTGATCTAAAGTGATCATTATTTAGAATGATTTTAAGTAAACAAATGTAGTTGAAAATAAAGCCCTT
>CBFIJA010000057.1:0-9945 GCA_965662875.1 Candidatus Arcticimaribacter sp. | reverse complement strand
CTATGGGTTCAGAAGTTTCAAACAACTCATAAATTGCGGCAAAAATGTGCTGGTGTGCTTCTTTATAAAATGCTTCGGGCTGAAGGATATCAATGACCTCATCTACCCCCTTTTTATCTATGAGCATAGCACTGAGGACAGCTTCCTCAAGATCCAACGCTTGCGGCGGGATTTTCCCTTGCTCTAGGGTAATTAGGTTTCCTTTATTTAAATTTTGTAGGGGTTTTGGCTTCCGTTCTTCCATGAAATAAAGGTATACAATTTGAAGGTTTACCCATTCAAAGGAGCGCCTTTAGATATCCATTGAAAAGTAAACAAAGGCTGTTTATAAGTCTAAAAAAGTGTTAATAAGTATGGAAAGGCTACTCGTTATAGACCCCCATGGCATTGAACTTTTCTCGTCTTTGCTCGATACGTTCTTCTGGAGAAAGTTTATCCAAGACTTTAAAAGCGCGCATGATTTCTGCTTGTACTGTATCAAAAGTCTCCTCTCGATTGTAATGCGCTCCACCTAGGGGTTCTTTGATGATTTTATCAATGAGTTTGGATTTTTTCATATCGTTGGCCGTCAACTTTAATGCAGCAGCGGCTTGTTCTTTGTACTCCCAACTTCTCCATAAAATGGAAGAACAGGATTCTGGTGAAATCACAGAATACCACGTGTTTTCGAGCATAAAAATTCGATCACCTACACCGATGCCCAATGCTCCTCCAGAAGCACCTTCTCCAATGATGACCACAATAACAGGAACCGTTAGGGACATCATTTCATAAATATTTCGCGCAATGGCTTCCCCTTGTCCTCTCTCTTCTGCTTCCATTCCGGGATATGCCCCTGGAGTGTCTACAAAACAAACAACGGGCAAGTCAAACTTTTCTGCCGATTTCATCAGACGTAAAGCCTTTCGATAGCCTTCTGGATTGGCCATCCCAAAATTTCGGTACTTACGGGTCTTGGTATTGTAACCTTTTTGAGTACCTATAAACATAAAAGACTGATCGTTGATTTTTCCCAACCCACCGATCATGGCTTTATCGTCTTGTACGTTTCTATCTCCGTGCAACTCCAAAAAAGAATCCCCACATAAGGCTTGAATGTAATCCAATGTATATGGACGATTTGGGTGTCGCGACAATTGTACACGCTGCCAAGCAGAAAGATTGCCGTAAACCTCTTCTTTTGTGTCAATTAGCTTCTGCTCTAGTTTCGCACAAGTATCGGAAACGTCAACATTACTTTCATCTCCAATGACTTTACACTTTGAGAGTTGGTCTTCAATTTCTTTGATGGGTAATTCAAAATCTAAATATTCCATAGTTCGGTTTCTATAACAAATATATATTTTTTTTCAGCCTAAAGGGGACTAATTTTCTTCTTCTTATTTCTCAACTTATACATCCCATTTCCAATAACGGATAAAAGAATTATGAGCACACCCAAGTAAAAATTAACGTGCATCAATTCTTCCTCTCCAAAGATAAGCAAGGAAAAAAGAATAGCATAAATAGGTTCCATATTCAGGGAAATCATCAGGGTATAAGGGGTGATGTGCTTCATGATATCAACAGAGGCAATAAAGGCGTAGGCCGTACAGATGGACGACAAGAGAAAAAGCCATAACCAATCCTCTTTATTTACTTGAAAAAAACCATCGGGTAGACCGTAAATCATCATCCAGATACTCATAACTCCGGCACCAAAAACCAGCTGATAAAACGAAATTGTTTTGGCAGGATAATGGTTGATTAATTTCCCATTTAAAAGCGTAAATAAAACAGACAATAAGGTGCATGCCAATGCGACAAGAATGCCCAAGTATTGATCGGACTCTGCATCAAAAATAAGTCCCAACCCTAAGATGACTAGGCAACCAAAAAAAACTTCATAGGTTTTTATTTTTCGCTTGTAAAACAAGGGCTCTAAGAACGAAGTCATCAAGGATGCCGAAGAAAGTACGGATAGGGTAACGGATATCGAGGATATTTTTATGGCGTAAAAAAAGAGAATCCAGTGTACAGAAATTAACACTCCACCCAAAAGAAATTGACCTGCAGCCTTTTTGGGCATCGCAAAGGAAGACTTTGAAAAAAAAGCAAAATACAACCCAATCAATCCCGCTGCCATCACTACTCTGTACCACACCAAACTGAGGGCATCTAAGCTAATTAGTGCGCCTAAAATGGAGGTGAATCCCCAAATAAAAATCAGGAAATGAAGATGTAAAATACTGCGATTATCGCTTTGCATGATTCAATAAAATAAGCGCTAAAATGGCAAACAAAGCCAACGGCAACCAAGCCCCCACAAAAGGAGGGAAATTTGACTTGGTGACCAAGACACCAAAAATCTTATCAAAAAAGATAAAGGTAAATCCAATTCCAATGCCAAAGGCAAGGTTTACCCCCATACCGCCTCTTCGTTTAAAGGAAGAAACCGCAACGGCAATGATGGTCAATACAAAAGCAGATAAAGGAAGACTGTAACGTTTGTGACGCACTAAAAGATGATTATTGATCAAGACCGACCCACTCTTTTGCTCGTCTTCAATGAACCGATTCAATTCGCTAAACTGTAAAGTTTCGGCGGTATATTTTAACGGAGCAAGCTCTTGAATTTCAAAATCAAAAAGAGTGTCTTTTTTGTTTGCCTTTTCAAAGTACTCTGTGTCACCTTCAAAAGTTCGTTTACCATAATTGATCATTCGAAAGAGCGAATCGTCTTCCATCCAACGAATGGATTGCGCAAAAATCTTGAATTGCAATTCCTCTCCCTGAAAATGTTCAAGGGTAAAATTAGTTCCCCGCAGACGGTCGGGGTTGTAACTGCTGACAAAGACATATTCATTGTCATTTATTTGTTTGAATAAATCAGAGGTTTGACGGTCTTGAACCCGCTTTGTCATGTATTTATAGCGGAAAGCATTGTAGCCTTCGCTGGCTTTGGGAACAATGTACATGCCACCGACAAAGGCAAAAACAGCAATAAATCCTGCAGCAATCAAATACGGACGCAGAAAACGAGTAAATGAAATTCCAGAACTTAAAATCGCGATAATTTCCGTGTTATTGGCCAATTTTGAAGTAAACCATATTACGGCCAAAAAAAGAAATATGGGAAAAAGTAGATTTCCAAAATACCATGTAAAATCAATGTAATAGCTGAAAATTTCTGAAAAAGGCACTTCATTTTCTTTCAGTTTGTCTACGTTTTCAGCAATGTCAGCCATGATTCCAATCGGAATAAACAGCAAAATCATCACAAAAAATGTAACGAGATAACGTACGATAATGTATCGGTCTATCTTCTTAATCATACTACAAACGCTTGTCCATTTGTTTTACCATTTTATTTTTCCACGGAGTGAACTCCCCGGCAATGATTTTTTCTCTGGCCTGACGTACTAACGTCAAATAAAATCCGAGATTGTGGATGGTTGCAATTTGTTTTCCCAACAATTCATTGACTGTAAACAAATGGCGCAAATAGGCTTTTGAATATTCTTGATCCACAAATGTCGTACCCTCTGGGTCAATAACTGAAAAATCATTTTCCCATTTTTTATTTCGAATGTTGATGGTTCCATGGGCAGTAAACAACATACCATTGCGGGCATTTCTTGTAGGCATTACACAATCAAACATGTCTACCCCAAGAGCGATATTTTCCAAAATATTGATTGGAGTCCCTACTCCCATCAAATACCGAGGTTTGTCTTCAGGTAGGATATCACACACCACTTCTGTCATGGCATACATTTCTTCTGCAGGTTCACCGACCGAGAGTCCACCGATGGCGTTGCCTTCTGCTTCTCTTGAGGCAATAAATTCCGCAGATTGCATGCGTAAATCTTTGTAGGTACTCCCCTGAACTATAGGAAAAAAGGTTTGCTCATATCCGTATAAAAAAGAACTTTTTTGGTGCTGTGCAATACAGCGATCCAACCAACGATGAGTCATGTGCATCGAAGCCTTCGCGTATTTGTAGTCACAGGGGTAAGGAGTACATTCGTCGAAAGCCATAATGATGTCAGCTCCTATTTTACGTTGTATGTCAATGGCATTCTCAGGCGTAAAAAAATGATACGAACCGTCTATATGGGATTTAAACTTTACGCCTTCTTCTTTGATTTTCCTATTGGCGGACAGCGAATACACCTGATAACCACCGGAATCTGTCAAAATAGGTCGATCCCAATTCATGAACTTATGCAAGCCACCTGCTTGCTGCAATATTTCTACTCCTGGACGCAGATACAAATGGTAGGTATTTCCTAAGATAATGTCCGGATTAATTTCTGTTTTCAATTCACGCTGATGCACCCCCTTTACGGTTGCCGCTGTGCCCACGGGCATAAAAATGGGGGTTTCGATGGTCCCATGGTCTGTTGTAATTTTTCCAGCCCGGGCCTTTCCTTGTGGATCTGTGTGCGAACAGTTGAATTTCATCTAAAAATTTAAGACTCAAAGATAAAGAACTCTATCAGAAATGTATTGTTTTTGATCGATTATAAAATGTTGATAAGGGGAGAATAAAGATTGTATTTTCTCTTTTGTTGATGCAGCACAAAACCCTACTTTTGTTTTAAATTTAAGTTACTGCAAATGCAAGCAAAACATTCCAATAAAGCCGTAGTTTCTCAAGTAAGAAGAGACATTTTACGCATGGTACACAAAGTGAATTCTGGTCATCCAGGAGGTTCTTTAGGCTGTACTGAGTTTTTCGTAACCCTCTATTTTGACATCATGGAACTTTCCACTGAGTTTTCAATGGATGGAATCAACGAGGATCTCTTTTTTCTTTCCAATGGACACATCTCACCGGTATTCTACAGCGTGTTGGCCCATAGAGGGTTTTTTCCTGTAGAGGAGCTCAATACCTTTCGCTTAATCGATTCCCGACTACAAGGTCACCCAACGACACACGAAGGGCTGCCTGGGATTCGTATTGCATCAGGATCACTGGGCCAAGGCTTGTCTGTTGCTGTAGGTGCTGCTCAAGCCAAAAAATTAAATGACGATACCCGATTGGTTTATGCACTGCTTGGCGATGGAGAATTGCAGGAAGGACAAAACTGGGAAGCCATCATGTACGCCGCTGGAAAAGGAGTAGACAACCTTATTGCAACGGTAGATTTGAATGGAAAGCAAATTGATGGAAGCACAGACGAAGTATTGCCTATGGGCGATGTGGCGGCAAAATTTGAAGCTTTTGGATGGGAAGTACTCCCGTTGAAAGAAGGAAATAACCTAGAGGCCATAAAAGCCGCCCTTTTGGAGGCCAAAAGCAAAACCGGACAAGGCAAGCCCATTTGCATTTTAATGGAAACAGAAATGGGGAATGGTGTAGATTTTATGATGCACACCCACGCTTGGCACGGAAAAGCCCCCAACGATGAACAATTGGAAAGCGCTTTAGCACAAAACCCTGAAACGTTAGGAGACTACTAACACTTTTAAAACACACCACATGACAACATATACAGACCAAGGCGCACAAGATACACGATCCGGATTTGGTGCCGGACTCACCGAACTGGGAAGAACCAACCCCAATGTGGTCGCCTTATGTGCAGACCTTATTGGCTCTTTGAAAATGGATCAATTTATAAAAGAAAATCCTGAGCGTTTTTTTCAAATCGGAATAGCTGAAGCCAATATGATGGGGATTGCTGCTGGACTCACCATCGGTGGGAAGATTCCATTTACAGGAACATTTGCCAACTTCTCTACCGGGAGAGTATACGACCAAATTCGACAATCCATTGCCTATTCTGGTAAAAATGTGAAAATCTGTGCTTCTCACGCTGGTATAACTTTAGGGGAAGACGGAGCTACACATCAAATATTAGAAGACATCGGGTTAATGAAGATGTTGCCAGGTATGACCGTTATCAATACGTGCGATTTTAACCAGACCAAGGCAGCAACAATAGCCATAGCAGAACATCAAGGTCCGGTATACCTACGCTTTGGACGCCCAAAAGTAGCTAACTTCACCCCTGTAGACCAAAGCTTTGAAATTGGAAAAGGAATCTGCCTTTCAGAGGGATCTGACGTTACCATAGTAGCGACGGGGCACTTGGTGTGGGAAGCCCTTGAAGCGGCTAAAGAATTACACGAAAAAGGCATTTCTGCAGAAGTAATCAACATCCACACCATCAAACCTTTGGATGAGGAAATCATTGTAAAATCTGTTCAAAAAACAGCTTGCATTGTTACTGCTGAAGAACATAACTATTTGGGCGGTTTGGGCGAAAGCGTTGCACGTACGCTTGCCCAACACGCCCCTACTCCACAAGAATTTGTAGCGACACAAGACACCTTTGGTGAATCTGGAACACCTGCTCAATTGATGGAAAAATACGGACTAAACGCAGCTTCTATTGTTGTCGCAGCCCAAAAAGTGATTCAACGAAAATAACGTAAACTCATGTACTCTAAATCTTTTGTTACCCTCCTACTTTTATGTTCCTCACTAGCCTTTGGTCAATTTAAATTTGGGGCTAAGGCAGGATTAAATTATGATTCTTTTGGGGATCTTGAACTCACTGAACTCAATGCCGAAAACATCAACAGCGACACCAAAACTGGATTTCATGTTGGTGTTTTTGGTCATTTGGATTTGTTGACGTTTTACCTAAGGCCAGAATTACAGTTTTCAAAAAGCGATACGCAATTTGACAACAATGGCTTTAGCCTTCAAAAACTGGAAGCCCCTGTTCTTTTGGGATATAAAATCTTAGGCCCATTAAGTGTATTTGCTGGACCCTCTTTTCAATACATACTTTCAGAAAAAGCAGAGAACTTAAACATTACAGCTGTTGAAGAAAACTTTACAGTTGGGCTTCAATTGGGAACGCGATTGCAGTTGGGCCGTTTTGGATTAGGCGTTCGCTTTGACCGTGGTTTTACAAACAATGAAATACAAATTCTAGGCAACAATAATGTAGATGTGACTGGGAACATTGACACGCGACAAAAACAATGGATCATCAGTTTGTCTTACGATCTAAATTTAAAAGGAAAAAACGCTAGAGAAGATTAAGCGTTATCGTTATCCAAATAATCGGGGATACCGTCACCATCTGTGTCGTCAGGAACACCGTCTTCATCCTCGTCGTACTCAAATTGAGTCAATATACCGTCTCCATCATCGTCTGCGTCGTAGCAGTTAACAATCGTATCGCCATCGGTATCGTCGTTTAAAGGATTTCCATCCAGATCAACGTCCTCATCTCTAGAATATATGCCATCACCATCATGGTCAGCACGAGCAATGGTGTAAACAAGCACTTCAAAAATCAATGGAGAGTATGCCGGTATTCCCCCTTGAGCTCTGTTGTAGTATCCTAATCCAGAAGGCATAAAAATTAAACCTTGTCCATAATCTTCAAAGGTTACCACCCCGTTGTCTGCAACAGTATAGGTACCGGGTGCAAAGTTCGAAACCCCATTTCGGAAACCACTAACCACAGAAGTGTTGTCAAACCAAACCGGACTGGTTCTTGAATCAAATACTTGTCCATCAAGTAGTTTTCCCTCATAGCTGAGGTAAACGGAATCAACAACCGATGGCTTGTCTTCTATCCGACTGCCCTGATTGGCGATTAGGTGATATAAAGTATGTTGCGTTATGTCTCCGTCACTATCGGTTACAGGTATTTGTGAAGTTTCCACCATGTCAATCAATGGTGTTTTATTGATGTTTTCCCCGTCAAGCGTATCAATTTGGATGTCTACACGTGTTGTAGGATTGTTTTCAAAATCTTCGTAGTTGTAGGTATGCGATTCTAAAAAAGCAGTCAAGAGTGCATCATCTTCTAGCACTTGAATCGCGAAGTCTACTGGGGGTTCTTCTTCCTCCTCGTCTTTTTTACACGATAAAACAAAGAGAAAACTAAACAGCAATAAAAAGGCAGAATGCTTTTGAATCATGGATTAAATTTGATGCGCAAGATACAATATTACTTTCTTTTAGTTTTAAATTTTAACGTAGTTTTAAAGCATGAGAATTGATCAATATTTATGGTGTATACGTTATTATAAATCGCGTACCCTGGCGTCCACTGCTTGCAAAAAAGGACAGGTTCGCATCAACAAACAAGTTGTAAAACCATCCAGAGAAGTGATTCCTACCGATAAAGTTGAAGTTCGTATTCGGCAAATCAACTATGAATTTACTGTATTAGACATTCCTAAATCGCGTTTAGGGGCCAAATTAGTGGACATCTACCGGATGGATACCACACCAAAAAGCGCCTTTGATGCTCAAGAAATGCAAGAATATTCACAAGAGTATTACAGACAAAAAGGCGAAGGACGACCTACTAAAAAAGACCGAAGAGAATTGGACGATTACATGGATGATGAGTGACTATGTTTTTGTACGGAAACGCAGAGTGGAATAGGCAACCCCAAATTCTGGCGGGACCAAATGTCCCAACTGCATTTCTTTTAGCCCAATTTTAATCAAGGCTTGATGATGAATGGCATGATCCAAACAATACAGCATTTCTCTAGCAATGGAAGAAGAAATCACCTTCAGAGCAGAGTCTTTTGTATGCAAAGCAAGCGATCGATTTTCTTCTATCCCTGAAAAAAACAAAGACAACTCTTCCATAACAGAAATGGCATAAATGGGGTCAGTTTGTAGTTTTGTGTCTCTTTCACGCCCTTCATAATTAACTTCTCCTATTGAAATTCCTTTTTTCAAACAATCATAGAATTCTATGGAATGACGAAGGTGTTCTCCTATGGAAACCCGGTTGAGTTGTGCACAGCCAAAAGTGTACTGATCTGGAGATAGCTCACGACACAATGCAATCAGGTCTTGAAAAAGCGTCAAGTGTAAATTCATACCGTAGTTTGTGTGGCCGTTTTGATCAATTCGGATAAAAAAGAGAACAAAGGTTTTGGCCTATATCCCAATGCTCTGTTTTGTTTACTAATTTCATAAATTAAATCCATATGATAAAAAATTTCTCGGTAAGCTGTTTTTAACTTGTACCCCGGATTATAAATGTGCGTTGGTTCTGCATTTACCCCATTTATCTCTATGATTTTAAAATTTCTTCCTTCTAAAAGGTCTTCCCAACGTTTAAATTTAAGATCAAAACGACCGTAGTAAAACCCTGGCAATTGATTACTCCAAAGGGTCAGTTGGGTCTCTAACGCCTCAGAATTCAAATCGCGTCTATCAAAAAATGCAGTACCGAGATTATGGCTACCGATGGGTTCTACTAAAAAATGCTCATCGATGGCCAACACCCGATTCCAATCGTTTGTGAATTTAGTTTTTAATGCTTCTATCCGGTGATAAACGCGTGTGTTTTGAGACAAAAGCTCTCCTACCGTTGCGGTTCCGTTTCCTTTTAATGTACAGAATGCCTTTGTAGTAATGGATGTTATTCCTTTTTTTTTTGCGTCAGGAAAACGATAAAAAAGAATTCCCGCTTCGTTTGGGTAGTCGCAAAAAGATTGCACCAGCATCTCATTGCCCTTAACCTTTTTAATTCTTTCAAGGAAATGCGCTTCGGAATCAATTTTATACACCCCTTTACCCCGTTCTCCACAGTCGGGCTTTAAAACCACAGGATAAGTCAGCTTATGTGCTTTAAATCGTTTTAAAACGGTGTGAACTTGTTCTTCTTTTGAAAATTTAAAGGTTTTGGGAATCCACTGCTTTGGCAGTTTTTTAAGGTAGTGGTATTTGGAGCTGTTCAATGCCCCACTATTGTTCATTAAGGGGTTCACCACGGTAAAATAAGTAGGGTGTTTTGCTTTTAGCGCCAAATAGAACCAATAAAAATACGCCGGAATATACAACAGGTAAAATGGCCAAAATTCAAAAAAGATTAATCGCTTCCAAAAAGGAGAAAATCTTAATGATTCCAATGAAGATCGGCTTTGGCTTGGAATGCTTTGGGCTCTTTCAGCCATTTTGTG
>CBFIJA010000056.1:0-10068 GCA_965662875.1 Candidatus Arcticimaribacter sp. | reverse complement strand
TGATGAATGCCTTTCCTACATAACAATAGAGTGTTGGCATACAAATTGAAAGTTTTATAAATTGCGTTTAAGTGTTTGAATAGTAGTACTGTAATGCCATTTAGCCAATGCGTTTCCGTATATTTATAACATGAAAGAATTGCGTTTCCGTGCTTTTTTATTTTTAGGTCCATTTCTACTGATGTGCAGTTGTATTTCAAAAGCAGATGAAGGGGAGGAACTTCCACCGCCCACCCAATACACCTTGATAGTTACTGTAGGAGAAGGAGGGACGGTAACTCCGGACGCAACCGGATCCTACAATGAGGGAACTACCGTAACCCTTTCCGCAACTCCAAATGTGGGCTATGAATTCTTGCGATGGGAGGGAAGTGATTTTGATAACAGTGGATGTGGCTTTGCCCGTTATTGCCGCACGGCCGTAACACTGTACTCTAACAGAGATGTACGCGCTTTTTTTGAAACTTCAGGGGAGTAATCTCTTCATCTAAACATTACTTTTTCTATGGCAGAATTTAAAAAAGTAGTTCCTTTGTTTTAAAAAATTCTCTATATGGAAACGGCCAAAGGTTTATCTGAACTATTGAAACTTGAAAAGGCAACTCCACTCCATTATATTGGCCAAAACTATCAAACCATATGGAAACGCGTTTATGGGGGCCAAGTTCTAGCGCAGTCCCTACACGCAGCCTATCAAACCGTGCCGGAAGATCGTTTTGTACATTCCTTACACGGGTATTTTATTTTGGCGGGGGATATAAAAACAGCGGTAGACTACAAGGTAGAGCATCTTCGTGATGGTGGTAGCTTTACTACGCGTAGAGTATCTGCTGAGCAGAATGGAAAAACCATTTTTGTTTCCAGTGCTTCTTTTCAAAAGAAACAAGAGGGAATGGATCAGCAATCGGCCACACCAGCTTCTGCTGCGCCTGAGCATTTGAAATCAGATGCAGAACTATTGAATACCACAACTGATCTTCCAGAAAAGATGAAATAGTACTTGCTCAGTCGTCATCCTTTTGCTTTTGAATTTCGGCCTGAAAAAGATTATTCGCATAAAATTGATCATGAGGCTAAACGAAATATCTGGTTTCGTTTGAAAGAAAAAACAGTCCTGTCCAAGGCCCAGCAACATCAATATTTGGCCTATGCTGTAGATTATGACTTGTTGGTGATGTCTATCATCAGTCATTACCAAGAAGATTTTGGGCAACCCTTACAGGTAGCCAGTTTGGATCATGCCATGTGGTTTCATCGCCCTTTTGATGTAAACGACTGGTTGTTGTATTCTATGGATAGTCCTAATATTTCGGGCGGCAGATGTTTAGGAAAAGGCAGTATTTATGATCGCCAAGGATATTTGGTGGCCACAGTGGTTCAAGAAGGCTTGGCAAGACCCATGTGATTTTCACCCCGGCTTTCTATTTTTGCTAAAAAAAATTAAAATCAAATTTAATTTACTACTTAAAAAATGATTTTAATTTTATCTTAGGGGACCTTATAAAATGCGCTGCTTTTTATGGAAATTAAAAATCACAGTCTCACCCTTCAAAAAACTGCACGCTACAGTGTGTATGGAGAATTAACAGCGCAAGTCGAATGCTTTTGGTTTGTTTTACACGGTTCCCGTATGTTGTGCGAACAGATGCTCTATAAATTCAAAGATTTTGATCCTGAAAAACATTTTGTTGTTGCGCCTGAAGCACTGCATCGTTTTTATGCAAAAGATTTTGGTGGCCCAGTAGTGGCATCTTGGATGACCAAGCATAATCGTCTCGATGATATTCATGATAATGGGGCCTACTTAAGTGATCTCTATCAGCACTATACCCAACAACTCCCCAAAACATGTAAAACAGTAATCTTAGGTTTTTCTCAAGGGGGGACCATTCTCTACCGATGGTTGCATCGTCATAAAGAAGCCGTAGATTTCATCATTCCCTATGCTGCATGGATTCCTGAAGACATCAATTTGAAACAAGCTCAAACTCCCCTAAATAAAAGTAAAACACTTTTCACCTATGGGGAAGAAGATCAATTTTTAACCAAAGAGCGCATTGAAACAACAAAGCAAATGGTGAAGAAACAGGACTTGCAAATGACTTATTTGCCTCATGCTGGAGATCATCGAATTGCGCGAAAACAATTGCACTATATTTATAACGAATACATTAGAACGTAAAACATGGCAAAAACAAATTATTGGGAGGGATCATCCAAATATCTGTGTGATGCAGAGTTGGCTCAAGCCTTTCACATCTCTAGAACTTTAGGAATGCCTTTACTGATTGAAGGAGAACCTGGAACAGGAAAGACAGAACTCCCCCTGCAATATGCAGCAGCAGAAGGTTTAGACTTGTTTGTTTATCCAGCAGGCTCGAAAAGTAATGTAGAACAGTTTGTCGCAAAATTCGACCATGTTAAATATTTACGGGATTCTCAGATAGAAATTCTAAATGCCCAACGCAATGAAAAAGGCATGGCCACAGAACTGTCAACAGGTGGGCGAAGTACCGAAAAACTTTCAGACTATGTTTTAAAAGGACCAGCAGCAAAAGCTTTTAGCGCCCCAAATTCCGTGTTGTTAATTGATGAAATCGACAAAGCACCCCGGGAATTCCCCAACGATCTTTTGTACGCTTTAAGCCATAGAAAATTTGTCATGCCAGAATCTGGGGAGGTCATTGAGGTTTCTGAAGAAAACATGCCCGCAATTGTCATTACCTCTAACAGAGAGCAAGAACTACCCACAGCATTTAAGGGAAGATGCATTTACCACTACATTCAATTTCCAGATGCAGAAATTATGCGTGAAATTGTGAAAAAACATCATCCCAAAGTGAGTGACAAAATTGTAGATACTAGCTTGGATATTTTTTATCAATTGCGAAAGATTGGACTGGAGCGTTCCCCTACTACCCGAGAATTATTGAATTGGCTTAAATACATCAAAACCTTTACTTCAAAAGAAGCCATAAATAAAATCAATGCGTTAGATGGTTTGGGAACACTTATAAAAACGCAAGAAGATTTTGAAAAGGTACAACGACAGCTCTCTTTTGGAGGTCCACCTAAAGGCGGTCTAAACACCACATTAAACTAACCAAAAATGTTTGCACAATTACCCGAGGCATTTAAGGCTTACCGTATTGATGTAGACGTACGTACGCTCTTGCTTTTGCAAAAGGCATTCGATCGTTCTTTGGTTAAAACTGTGGGAGACTTGTATTCTGTTTTACGCACTTTTATCGTTAAAAGCCCGGACCTTATGGGGCCGTATACCAGAGCTTTTTACGATTATTTTTTAGACATTAAGATTCAAAATGGCGATCACCTGAACGATGCGGTGATGCGATCGCAAACCTTTGCCCAATGGGTAGACCAACAAGGAAGCCTTTTGGAAGATGATTTAACGGTGCAAGACAAAGTCCATCGTTTTCTAGACGAGGTACACCTAACCAAATACGACATTAAAAAAGTAATTGATGGCCGCGAGCTTTGGGATTCAGATCGTGGAGATCTGGAAGATAAAACGGATGACAGTTCAGCAGCGACAGAAAAACGTCCCTTAGATAAAATGGCGGATTACTCAGATTTGTCACTTGAAGAATTGCTCAAGCGGATGGAAGAGGTCATGAAGCAGCAAAAAGACAAGCATTCTGGCGGCAGTCACTGGGTAGGTACAGGAGGGATTTCGCCTTACGGTCACGGCGGTGCAGCCAAGGACGGCATCCGTGTGGGAGGAACAGGTGGCGGTAAAATGGCCCGAAAAGTATTGGGTGATGCCAGTTTTTATCCTGTGGATTTGGATGCATTACTCAATGACGATAATGTAGATGCTGCCCTTGCCGCGTTAAAAGGGGTGTTGCAGGAATCTCCCAACGAATCACTTGACGTTCAAGAAACCCTAGATCAGGGACTAAAAAGAGGAGGTTTATTTATTCCTGAAATCAAAAATGACATCGATCAGAAATTGCAAGTACTATTGTTTATAGACAATGGAGGCTATTCTATGCATCCTTACATAAAGTCAGTGCAAGCGTTGTTCCGTAAAATGAAAACACGATTCGCGCACGATCTGGAAACCTATTATTTTCACAACACAATTTATCATAACGTTTATACAGATCCGCAACGCCGAAAGCCCATAGCTATGGATCGGGTATTGGCAAAAGATCCTAACTATTGCGTTTTTATTGTCGGAGATGCAGCTATGGCTCCTTATGAATTGAGTTCTGTGAGTTTAAACAACTACGACGAGCTCAGGAAAAAATTTAAAAAATGTGCATGGCTCAATCCTGAACCCATAAAATATTGGGAAGCCACACTAACCACCCAAATTATAAAAGAAATTATCCCGATGTATTCACTTACACCAAAAGGAATTGAAAAAGCCGTACGGGAGATGAATAAAAAGAAGTGATAATTCTAAAATTTAGGGCACTCTATTTCTTCTGTAAAGTCATTTGAAACAGCGGCTTAAAAAAATAATTAAAAAGTGCGATCAAATTCTTTTCAATACAAAAAAATTTATAAATTTGCACCTCTTAAAACATTAAAGAAAAACCTGTATTATGGCTAAAGAAACATTTGATCGGTCAAAACCCCACTTAAATATTGGAACAATTGGCCACGTGGATCACGGTAAAACTACCCTAACAGCGGCGATTACAAAAGTATTAGCAGACGCTGGAATGTCAGAAGCACGTAGCTTTGACCAAATTGACAACGCTCCTGAAGAAAAAGAGCGTGGGATTACAATTAATACCTCACACGTAGAGTATCAAACTGCAAATCGTCACTATGCGCACGTTGACTGTCCTGGTCACGCGGATTACGTAAAGAACATGGTAACAGGTGCCGCGCAAATGGACGGTGCCATCTTGGTAGTAGCAGCTACAGACGGACCTATGCCCCAAACAAGAGAGCACATCTTATTGGGTCGTCAGGTAGGTGTACCACGTATCGTTGTTTTCTTGAACAAAGCGGATATGGTAGACGATGAAGAATTATTAGAGTTGGTAGAAATGGAAGTACGTGAATTGCTTTCTTTCTATGACTATGATGGTGACAACACTCCTGTTGTTCTTGGATCTGCATTAGGTGCATTGAACGGAGAGCAAAAGTGGGTGGACACTGTATTGAAATTAATGGAAGAAGTTGATGCATGGATCGAGTTGCCTAAGCGTGACGTAGATAAAGATGCATTAATGCCTATTGAAGATGTATTCTCGATCACAGGTCGTGGTACTGTTGCAACAGGTCGTATCGAAACAGGTGTATTCAACACTGGAGATGCGGTTGATATCATTGGTATGGGTGCTGAAAAGTTAGGTTCTACTGTAACTGGGGTTGAGATGTTTAGAAAAATCTTAGACCGTGGTGAAGCTGGAGATAACGTAGGTATCTTGTTAAGAGGTATTGAAAAGACAGACATCAAAAGAGGTATGGTAATCTGTAAGCCAGGTTCTGTAACTCCTCACGCTAAATTCAAAGCAGAGGTGTATATCTTGAAAAAAGAAGAAGGTGGTCGTCACACACCATTCCACAACAACTACCGTCCACAGTTCTACGTTCGTACAACTGACGTAACAGGAAACATCAGTCTTCCTGACGGAGTAGAAATGGTAATGCCTGGAGATAACTTGACAATCAATGTTGATTTGATTTCTCCAATTGCATTAAGTGTTGGACTACGTTTTGCAATCCGTGAGGGTGGTAGAACTGTAGGAGCAGGTCAGGTGACTGAGCTACTCGACTAACTAAAAAGGTTTTTTTAAAGGCATTAAGGTGTCCGTCTTTGGCGGATGCCTTTTGTGCCAATTAAAAACGGGTTTAGCTCAGTTGGTAGAGCACTGGTCTCCAAAACCAGGTGTCGGGAGTTCGAGCCTCTCAACCCGTGCATAATAAAAAGTATAGATGGCATCAATTATAAACTACATTAAGGATTCTTTTGAAGAATTAAAAAACAACGTTTCATGGACACCCCGTGAAGAGTTGCAGCGTTTGACTGTAATCGTCTTGGTGTTCTCCATCTTATTTTCTCTTGCAATATGGGGTGCAGATTCCATCTTGTCTAGAGTGGTAAAGGTTTATTTTAACTTAATCAACTAATCCACCATGGCTGAAGTAAGCGAAAAAAAGTGGTATGTTGTTCGTGCAGTAAGCGGTCAAGAAGCTAAAATCAAAGATTATATTGCTTCTGAGATTAGCCGTCTGGGTTATGAAAGTTACCTGGAAGATATCCTTGTGCCTACTGAAAAAGTAATCCAAATCCGAAACGGAAAAAAGATCAATAAAGAAAAGGTTTACTATCCAGGCTACATCATGATTAAAGCAGATTTGTCTGGGGAAATTCCACACATCATCAAATCGGTAACCAACGTAATTGGCTTTCTTGGAGAAACCAAAGGAGGTGAGCCTGTGCCTTTACGCAAAGCAGAAGTAAATCGTATGCTGGGTAAAGTAGACGAACTAGAGTTGTCTAAAGAGCAAGTTGCGATTCCTTACATGTCAGGTGAAAGTGTAAAAGTTATTGATGGTCCTTTCAATGGTTTCACAGGAAGCATTGAAGAGGTAAATGAAGAAAAGCGCAAGTTGCAAGTAATGGTGAAAATCTTTGGTAGAAAGACGCCACTAGAACTTAGCTACATGCAAGTAGAGAAAATATAAGTGTTACATAAATAGAATTTCTTAGGCTTCCACTTTAGAGATTCATAATCGTAAATTGAAACAATGGCAAAAGAAGTAGACAAGCTAGTCAAATTACAAGTTAGGGGAGGTGCAGCGAATCCGTCGCCACCGGTTGGACCCGCGCTAGGTGCTGCAGGAGTCAACATCATGGAGTTTTGTAAGCAATTCAATGCTAGAACTCAAGATAAACAAGGTAAGGTTTTACCTGTTGTGATTTCTGTATATAAAGACAAATCATTCGATTTCGTCATTAAGACACCTCCGGCGGCCGTTCAATTAATGGAAGCAGCGAAAGCTAAAAAAGGCTCTTCAGAACCCAATAGAACCAAAGTAGCTTCGGTTACTTGGGAGCAAGTACGCACCATTGCAGAAGATAAAATGCCCGATTTAAATGCATTTACAGTCGAATCTGCGATGAAGATGGTTGCAGGTACTGCACGCTCTATGGGTTTCACTGTTAAAGGTGAGTCCCCCTTTTAATTTTTTAACGAAGAAAGAAAATGGCAAGACTTACAAAAAAACAAAAAGAGACAAGAGCGAAAGTAGACAAGAAGGCTACTTATTCGCTTAAAGATGCATCTGCATTAATCAAGGAAATAACCAACGTTAATTTTGATGCTTCTGTAGATTTAGCAATCCGCTTAGGCGTAGACCCTCGTAAAGCGAACCAAATGGTACGTGGTGTAGTAACGCTACCTCACGGAACAGGGAAAAATGTTCGTGTTTTGGCTTTAGTAACTCCAGACAAGGAAGCTGAGGCAAAAGAAGGAGGAGCGGACTATGTGGGCTTAGATGAATACTTACAAAAAATCAAAGACGGTTGGACTGATGTTGACGTGATCGTTACCATGCCCAGTGTAATGGGGAAATTGGGTCCTTTAGGACGTGTTTTGGGACCAAGAGGTTTAATGCCTAACCCAAAAACAGGAACGGTTACCATGGACATCAAAAAAGCCGTAAGTGATGTAAAAGGAGGAAAGATCGATTTTAAAGTTGACAAGACTGGAATTGTTCACGCCTCTGTTGGTAAAGCTTCATTCACCGCTGATAAAATTGAAGAGAACGCAGACGAGTTATTGAAAACCATCATGAAACTCAAGCCTGCTACAACAAAAGGGACTTATGTAAAAAGCATTTTTATGTCTTCGACCATGAGCCCAAGTATTTCAATTGACACAAAAATCGCTTAAGATTTTTTAAAACCTAATCGAATGACAAGAGAAGAAAAATCGCAAGTAATTGAAACGCTTACCGCTGAGTTGTCGGAAGCCAGTACACTATACCTAACGGATATAGCTGGGCTAGACGCTGCCACAACTGTAGCACTAAGACGCGCTTGTTTTAAGGCTGGAATTCGTTTATCCGTTGTAAAAAACACCTTGCTTGAAAAAGCAATGGAAGCTTCGGATAAAGAATTTGGAGACTTAAAAGAAGTATTGAAGGGGAATACCTCCTTGATGTTTTCTGAAGTGGGCAATGCGCCTGCCAAGGTAATTAAAGACTTCCGTAAAAAATCAGATAAACCGATTTTGAAGGGAGCTTATATCGAAGAGTCTGTCTACATTGGAGACGACCAAATCGATGCTTTGGTGTCCATCAAGTCCAAAGAAGAACTCATCGGAGATATCATTACCCTTTTACAATCTCCTGCCAAAAACGTTGTTTCTGGATTACAATCCGGAGGAGGCAAATTGGCTGGGATATTGCAAACCCTGTCAGAACGCTAGTCGTTTTGACACCAACAATGTGTACGCACTCAACTTTATAATTATTAAAATTTAAATTTAAACACTGTAATCATGGCAGATTTAAAAGATTTCGCAGAACAACTAGTTAATTTGACTGTAAAAGAAGTAAACGAATTAGCTGACATTTTAAAAGAAGAATATGGTATTGAGCCTGCAGCTGCTGCTGTAGCTGTTGCCGGTCCTGCTGCAGGAGGTGGTGGAGATGCCGCTGAAGAGAAAACAGAATTTGATGTTATCTTGAAATCAGCAGGTGCTTCTAAACTTGCTGTCGTAAAACTTGTAAAAGAACTTACAGGTCTTGGACTTAAAGAAGCTAAAGGTCTTGTAGATGGTGCACCTGCTCCATTGAAAGAAGGCGTTGCAAAAGACGAAGCCGAAGGCTTGAAAGCTTCCTTAGAAGAAGCTGGTGCAGAGGTAGAATTGAAGTAATTCTTCTCCGCCCGATGAAATTGGTTACGGCCTCTGAATACCCTTCAGAGGTCCTAACCCTTTTTCTGTTTAAACCCCCCTCTTCTTTTACAACCTACTGAACCTTTAAATTAATGCTGATGCCGACATTAAAGAATAGAGTCAATTTTGCTTCTGCTAAGAAGCGTCCTGATTATCCAGATTTCCTAGATATTCAAATTAAATCTTTTCAAGATTTTTTTCAGCTTGAAACGAAATCTTCTGAACGTGCAGAAGAAGGTTTATTCAACACTTTCAAAGAAAATTTTCCAATTACCGATACACGTAACCAATTTGTGTTGGAGTTTATCGATTATTTTGTAGATCCACCAAGATACAGCATACAAGAATGTATAGAACGTGGACTTACGTATTCTGTGCCTTTAAAAGCACGCTTAAAATTGTATTGTACGGATCCAGAACACGAGGACTTTGAAACCATCGTTCAAGACGTGTTTTTGGGAACCATCCCTTATATGACTCCTAGCGGAACATTTGTAATTAACGGTGCTGAACGTATCGTTGTATCACAATTGCACCGCTCTCCAGGGGTATTCTTTGGTCAATCTTTCCACGCCAATGGAACCAAGCTTTATTCGGCAAGAGTTATTCCATTCAAAGGATCATGGATTGAATTTGCTACCGACATCAACAATGTGATGTACGCTTACATTGATCGTAAGAAAAAATTACCTGTAACTACACTTTTCCGTGCCATCGGATACGAAAGAGACAAGGATATTCTTGAAATCTTTGACCTAGCGGAAGAAGTAAAAGTTTCGAAAACAGGATTGAAAAAAACCTTAGGTAGAAAGTTGGCTGCTCGTGTATTGAATACTTGGCATGAAGACTTTGTAGACGAGGATACAGGAGAGGTGATCTCTATTGAACGTAACGAAATTGTCATTGATCGTGACACTGTTATTGAAAAAGAGCACATCGAGCAAATATTAGAAGCCAATGTTAAAACGATTTTGTTGCATAAAGAAGACGCACATATGTCTGATTATGCCATCATCCACAACACGCTTCAGAAAGATCCAACCAACTCTGAAAAAGAAGCGGTTGAACACATCTACCGTCAGCTTAGAAATGCTGAGCCGCCAGATGAAGAAACTGCAAGAGGGATCATTGATAAGCTATTCTTCTCTGATCAACGCTACAATTTATGAGAAGTTGG
>CBFIJA010000055.1:0-10173 GCA_965662875.1 Candidatus Arcticimaribacter sp. | reverse complement strand
GTACTGGAATACAGATGCTGCCCTACAGAAAGTTCATGATGAATTCATAGAAAACACCCTGACCAACTTTTATCTTCCTTTGGGAGTCGCGCCTAATTTTATCATCAACAACACCCACTACGTAATGCCCATGGCTATTGAAGAAAGCTCGGTAGTAGCCGCAGCGGCAAAAGCTGCAAAATACTGGGGAGAACGCGGGGGGTTTAAAGCAGAAGTTTTAGGAGAAGAGAAAATTGGACAAGTTCACTTTGTATACAAAGGAGATGCTGAGCGTTTAAAGGCATTCATAGAAAAAATCATTCCCCGACTAAAGGCAGATACGGCTGAACTCACCAAAAATATGGAAGCCCGAGGTGGTGGAATCACTTCCATTGCGCTAAGAGATAAAACACAAGAATTGGAACATTACTATCAACTGCACGTGTGTTTTTTAACGGTTGACTCTATGGGGGCCAATTTCATCAATTCTTGTTTGGAACAAATGGCACAAAGTTTACTTGCTGCTGCGCGCATGGAAGAGCAGTTTTCTGCTGAAGAAAAGGACATTGAAGTCGTCATGAGCATCTTATCCAATTACGTGCCCAATTGTGTTGTTCGCGCTTCGGTTGATTGTCCGATAGCGGATTTGGAAAAAGAAGACGGTTTAGATCAAAATGCATTTGCAGAAAAATTTATTCGCGCAGTCAATATTGCGCAAGTAGAACCGCATAGGGCTGTAACGCACAACAAAGGAATCATGAATGGAATTGATGCTGTTGTTTTGGCTACAGGAAATGATTTCAGAGCAGTAGAAGCAGGGATTCATGCCTATGCTGCCCGAAGTGGACAATACCGGAGCTTATCTTCTGCAAGAATAGAAAACGGCCATTTTTATTTTTCCTTGGACATCCCCATTGCTATTGGAACTGTTGGTGGGCTTACTCAACTGCACCCCTTGGTCAAATGGTCTTTGGCCTTGTTGGGAAATCCTAGGGCTACGGAATTAATGCAAATCATTGCCGTTGCCGGTCTAGCACAAAATTTTGCCGCCTTGCGATCGTTGGTGACCTCTGGCATTCAGAAGGGGCACATGAAAATGCATTTGCTCAATATTCTCAATCAACTGGAAGCCAATGCGACTCAAAAAGAAGCGGCTGTAAATTATTTTAAAACCAATACCGTCAGCTTTAGTGCAGTGGCTGATTTTCTAAAAACCACCGCTTGATGGAATACTACAGTCATGGTAAAATATTACTGACAGCAGAGTATGCCGTCCTGAACGGAGTACCTGCTTTGGCTTTACCTACCCAAAAAGGACAACACTTTAAGGTAGAATACACCCAAAAGCAAAACATCGTCTGGCAAAGCCATGACGTACGTGGGGAAAAATGGATTGATGTTGTTTTCGATTTTGAGTTGAACCTTTTAGAACAAAAACATACCGAAGAAAAGGTCATACAAAATCTAAAGCACATTCTCAGTGCAGCTTTGGGGATGAAACCAGAATTTTATAACGCGGGTATCCATATAACTACGCAACTCGAATTTGAACGCAGTTGGGGTTTAGGGTCTTCATCTACTCTTTTTTACGCTCTAGGTAAATGGTTATCGATAAATCCCTACCGCCTATTGGAAAAAACCATGGGAGGAAGCGGATATGACATCGCCGCTGCCGCTGCTGAAGGGGCAATTTTATACCAACGCCAAGGAAGCCAGCCCAAAATTCAAAATGTTAGTTTTACGCCTGCTTTTGAGGAAAACATATTCTTTGTCCACCTAAACCAAAAACAAAACAGCAGCAAAGCGGTTGCCAATTATAGCAAAAGAAAAGCCCCCGATACCCAAACGCAAAAGGCCTTAGAACGCATTGGACAAGAATTATTGTTGGTAGAAGAACAAATAGAATTTAACGCCCTTTTACTCCAACATGAAACAATCATCGGTAAACTGATAGGGCAAACGCCCGTCCAAGAAAGACTATTCCCCGATTTTAACGGACAACTAAAAAGTCTTGGAGCATGGGGAGGAGATTTTATTTTGGCCTCAGGCGATGCCGACACCCCTTCTTATTTTAATGCCAAAGGCTATGCTACTGTAATCCCCTATCGGGAATTTATTTTATAAAAAAACCCCACCATAAGGTGAGGTTTCTATTTTACTATACCCGCGTTTTAGTAGTATAACGCTCTGTTGTCTTGTATACTTGCAGAGGATTCTAACGCAGAAATAATTCGTTCTGCTAAAGCATTGCGCTCTTGAAGTTGCAATTGCTTTGCGTAGCTGCTGTAATCGTCTAACTTCACAGCACTTTTCTTGGCAACAAGCTCTACTTGATATACTCCGTTATTTCCTTCAAGCAAAGCGGAACGCTCTCCTTCTGCTAGCGCAAACGCTGCTCCAACAATACGAGGTTCATTTCCTGCACCTACAAGCACGCCGCTTTTCTGATTAACGGCCAAAGCACTTTTTACTTCTACCCCATTTTTAGCGGCTAGATCTGAAAGGCTCTCCGTACCTTGATTGTCTGCTTTAATCAAAGCCGCCTTTTTCTCAGCAATAAGTTTTGGAAGAACTTCTCCTTTTACTTCGTTAACAGCAGCAAGACCTACTTCACGTTCTGCCGTAAGATCTAAAATAAAATATCCTCCAAAAGAAAGGGAGAAACGCTTTATGTCGCCTACTGAAGTTTCATCGCTAAAAGCCCATTGTACAATGGCACGTTGTTCGGGTAAACCGGGAAGATTTTCATCCAACACATCTACATTATCGACAGTACGAACTACATAATCACTTGATTCTGCAAGTGCAGCGAAGTCTTCGCGGCCTGCATCCATTTCAAATTGAGTAGCATCTTGAAATACTTTATTGGAAGTTTTCTCTGAAGGAACTATTTTTTGACTGACACTTGCCAGCAAAACGAGATCCTGCTTGTCTCCTACTTTGATGACATGAAATCCAAAAGGTGTTTCAACCAATCCCACAGCACCAGTTGGATTATCGTTTAGGAATGCATAGAAATCTGGATCCATTCCAGACTCTTGAACAAAACCAAGGTCTCCAGCCTGTGTTTTAGAAGGGCCATCAGAATTCTTAAGGGCCAATACTTCCAATTGGCTTTTATCTCTGCGTACTTGTCGCAAATATCCTTTTGCTAAAGCTTCTGCCTCTTCTTTGGTTCTGGTTACCGATGGATCTACACGCTGTGCTCCTGCATACGCCACTAAAATATGACTCGCTCGGATTGAAGCTTTCTCTTTTCGATCCAACATTTTTGAAATTTTATATGTTCCTATGTCTTGGTAAGGGCCAAAAACAGCACCTTCTTCAAGGGTATAAAGGATTTCTGCAAACGCCAAAGGAAGTCTTCCTTTAGGCAAGTAGATGGAATCAAAACCTTCTTCGGAATAGCGATCAATAAAATCTGCTACACGCTTGGTGTTTTTAAGACCAAGTAAAGTATCGGTAAGTTTAGAAACGTCATTGTACTCGATTCTATCTTCAATCAAGTTTTCTAGTCCATTGCGGATAACGGCTTGATCTTCATCCGTAGGTTGTTCCAAGAAAGAAACATAACGTAGGGCTCTACTTTCTTTACGTTCATACTGCTTCGCATTTTCTTGAATATATCCCTTGATGTCTGCATCTGATACAGCAACAACACTGTCAGGAATACTACTGTAAGGCAACTGTACGTAGTTAAGATCTACGTTGTCGCTCTCCAGGTGGTATAACATTTCAGCTTCTTTCTCTGTAATGTTTGTGGCGGCTTTGATCAAGTCAAAGTAAATATTTTCTCTGGCAGATGAAATGATGTTTGCTTCTTGTATTTTCCATTGCTCATACCCTTGACTGTTTTGTTCGCGCATTTGTGCAATGAAATTGGTGAAGAGTCCAAAGTCAAAAAATCCAGCTTCGTTGATGAAACGTGAGTCGGTGATGATGCTCTCAGTAGAAGAAACAACTTGTTCTATTTGATCTCTACCAGCATCTATACCCAAGGCTTTAAATTCTTCTTCAAAAAGATAGGTTCTTAGGAATTGGTTCCAAACAACATTCACAGCTTGAAGGCTAGAGTAGCCATAGGCGCGTTGCGTTTGTTCTACCATCATGCGGAAGTTTTCTAAAGGAACCTCCTCTTCATTGATTACTCCTATGGGGTCTGAAGGTCCTGTATCTCCCTGACCTGTTCCAAAAGCTCCTGAGATGACAAAGGCAAATAATGCCAATCCAATCACTAGGATTAAGAAAAAGGATTTTTGTCTAATTTTCCCTAAAATCGCCATGTATTTGGTTTTTAATTTATGTTGTCTGCGAAAGTACAATTTCCTAACCAATAATAAAAGCCTAAATACCAAGACCTACTCCCAAAAGAAAAGAGAAATCGCTTAGTTTTTAGTCAATTGTATTTTTTCGATTTTTGTGGAAGAAACTTCGAGTACTTTTAAGCGATAATTCTCCAATACAATTTCAGAATTCAAAGCAGGGATTTCAGCCGTATGATGCACCATAAGCCCTCCTAAAGTTTCATAATTTTCTTCTTCGGGCAAGTTTAAATCATAAGTCTCATTGATGTAATCTACTTCTAACCGTGCAGAAAATTCGAAGGTAGAATCGTTCAATTGTTTTTCGTAATGTGCAACGGCATCGTGTTCATCTTCTATTTCTCCAAACAATTCTTCTACAATATCTTCGATGGTCAAAAGGCCTGCTGTTCCGCCGTATTCGTCCAATACAACAGCTAAACTTTTTCTTCTTCGTGCCAGTTTATTCAGCACTTCGTTTACCGGGTTGGGTTCATGAATGAATTCTACGGGGAGTAAAATATGCTGCAAGCTTTGTGGTTTTTTCAGCATTTCAAATGCGTGAACATAGCCTATAATGTCGTCAATAGTATCTTGATAAACAGGGATTTTCGATAAGCCGGTGGACGCAAAAAGCGCTTCCAATTCTTTAATGCTGGTATTTTTATCGATGGCTACAATCTCAGCTCTGGGCACCATAACTTCTCGAGCTTTTACATCTGCAAATTCGAGTGCATTTTGAAATATCTGAATTTCTGAATCTAAGGTTTCTTTATCGGGAACAAATTCAACTTGCTCTTCAATAAAGTTTCCAAGCTCTACTTTAGAAAAGGTCAACTCATCGTTTACCGGGTCCGCTTTAAAAAACAATCGCAAGAGACCGTCAGTGAGTTTCAAAACAAAGAAAGTCACCGGAGTAAACAAAGCATAGAAAAGGGAAGCCGGTAAGATGAAAAATTTAACGAGTCGATTAGCATACAGCTGAAAAAATACTTTAGGAAGAAACTCGGCTGTAATCAAAATCACTCCTGTAGAAATCAATGTTTGAAAGAACAACACCTGAAGACTTAGCTGATCTCCCGCTTGCGGATATAAAATTTGAACAATTTTATCTCCCATGAAAATCCCGTAAATTACCAAGGCAATGTTGTTTCCGATAAGCATTGCGGCAATAAATCGGGAAGGGTTTCGGGTTACCCACTGTAACAAACGCGAAAAATAGCTGTTTTTATTTTTTTCAATTTCTAGAAAAATACGATTGGCAGAAATGTAAGCGATTTCCATCCCAGAAAAGAAAGCCGATAATATCAGACAAAGGAGAATCGTCCAATCTGCTGCTGCCATGGGTTACTTCCTATTGTTGAATTTTTCGCGGTATCTTTTTCTAAAAAAATACATGAATACTGCCAAGACTGTAAAGCCCAAAAAAAGGTATGCTTTTTCGGGGCGAATGTTCCATAACTTATACGCCTCAAAAAGAGAGATGACAGCAATAACAAGGTAGAGTACCTCAGAAATTCGGTAGAGTTTCATATTTTATTCTTCTTCAACGGCAACAGTACCGGTAAGTTTTCCTGTCTTGAATTTAGTGAATTCTTTATTGGTATCCAACCGCTTTGCAAAGACATTGTATTCTGTATTGACGAAATTGAAATTTTCTTCCGTAAAAATCCAATCGTTTTCAGCGTCCCAATACAACTGTGGCGTTTTCAGCTGGGAGCCGTCACTGGCATTGAGTACCACATTCCCCTGCAAGTCAATAAGAGAGGTCTGTTGATAGAGCCTACCGTAGTCGGCAGTAATGACATTCTCTTGCCCTTGTTCGCCCAAAAAAGTTAATTTTAGCCCCTCTGGGAATTCTGAATACTTTAAAGATAAATTGGTGAAGTCTTTGTTTATGGGAGCAGTCAATACAGCTTTTATGCGTAAAGAATCTGTATACACCATACGGATGTTGTAAGCTATGCCAACAGGCTCTCCAGCAAAAGTATTCTGAAGAAGCTCATTTTTTTCGGAGGTATCACAAGAATAAAAAAGGGTTATCGCAATAGCGATAACCCCATGAAAATAATGTCTTTTTCTATGCTTCACCTTAGAGGTTTGGTACTTTTACGCTACTGTTGATCCAGCAGGAAAATTTAATGGTTGTACCCGCATTTCCTTCTGTAAATACATCCGTTTTACTGGGGGCTCTTCCTTCATAGCTTTTTGCCGTTTTAATGGCTACTTTCTTGATTGAGGCATCTACCTTCGCTGCTTTTCTGGCTGTATTTGCCGCCAACCAATACACAGCGCGTTTTTCGAATTGATTGTTCCCACAGGCATTTGCACTGGTCGCATAAAGGTTTGCAATCAACAAATACGCTCTTCCTAAAGAAGGCTGATAGCTGAGTGCTTTTTGAGCGTAGCTGCGTGCTTTTGACTTGCGCCCTTTGGCTTTAAATTCTAACGCAATCTTATAAAGCGTTTTTGCCTTTTTGTAGGGATCAGTTTCCAATGCAATCGACTCTTCATAATAACGAAGCGCTTCGTCTGCGTTTCCGCTCTTGTCATTCAATATCCCTAAATAGTAGGCAGAATTTGCAGAAGGATCTAAGGCGTGTAGAGCTTCAACGATGGTCACAAACAAGGGATCGTCTGTACATTCTTTGCTCTTCATACGTCCTGCAGCACGGTTCAACCAAACAGGATTGTTTTTGTTTTCTGCAAGATTACTTTGATACAAAGGAATTAAGTTTTCACAACTGGCTTCTTTTGCAATGATGGCATCTAGATTCTTGACAAAAATTCCAATCGCGTTGGAATTGATGTCGTATACTCTTTTACGCTTAAGATCACGCGTTGTCAAGGCAGCACCACTGGCTTCTTTTTTTAGAATAACATCTAGCTTCTTGGCTAGTTTGACCCCTTCTTTTTCAAATTTCTCCGAAATTTCTTCGTACTGATCAAACAACATTGCTGTAGAAACAGCTGCAGGATTTGATTTGTAAGAATCATAAAGGGTTTTGAAGTAGTTGTACAAACGCTTGGGGTTGGTGAAACTCGCTTCGTCTTTTTTATAAGCTTCATCAAAAATAGCATAAGCCTCTTGTGCAGTTCCTAATTTGAAATCAATGATTGTTTGTGCTTTACTGGATAAGATGTCTCCAGCTTTACTCACCCCTCTTTTTGTTGGGAAATTAGCAAGCCACTGATCGTATAAAACGATCAAATCATCTGCAAATGCCTTTTTATCGGCATCCGCTGCATTTTTGATTTTATGCTTTAGAATACGCTCACCATAGGTGTAGATCGCAACATTTAACGAAGGACACTCTGAACGAACAGCCATCCAAGGCGTGTAAGCAGAATCGTAATCTTTCACTTTTGCAGATTCTGCAAAAATGGATAAATTTTGTAGACAGGTTTCACTGTCTTGCGCATAACCGCCTTGAGCAAAAGCGAAAAAGGTGGCAACTATTAAATACTGTACTATCTTTCTCATATCTGTGTAATTAATTGTACTTTCTTTTTATAAACCATAAGTCGTTTAGGGAAAAGCCTAAACGAACATTCCAATAATTTTCTTCAATTAAACCCCCGGATTGGGTTCCTCTTTTTCCAAACTCAACTCCAATGTTCATGTTTGAAAAAGCAGAGACGTTTGACCCGGTGTAAAACCCACCTAACGGTAGACTTAGTCCAAAAGACATGCCAGTCTCTTCAAGGGACTCTCCATTGAGTACTACCCCAGAAGTTTCCTTGCGTGCACCAAAACGATAAACAATGCGTTTCCAGTACTCCGTTATCGATGCGTAATTGGGTAAAAAATACCCCCCAACTGCCATCCGTGTTCCGTTGGCATAAGTCACGTTATTCAGTTGAATGAAATCATTTTGATACCCGCCAGATTGAATTTGTGTATATTGCCCACCGAGGTACCATTTCTTGTCTTTTCCTATACCGGCACCTACATCAATCTTCTCTCCGATGGTCAAGTCAATTTCTGCTAAATTACGTGGATTCAAATCTACCTCTTCAAAATCTCCAATGCTTTGGTTAATGGTAGAACGGGTGAAAAAAACTTGTTCATTTAAAGACCTAATCTTGTGCTTAGGAGCCAAGGATCCAAAAAGATCTACGGATAATTTTTCTTCAATTGGAATGTTCCAATGCCCTGCCAATTGGTAGGAAAAACCGGATAAACTGGACTGACTGGAAATAAAGGTTCCAAAATTTATGCCTTGTTGCTGTCGCGATGATTCCGTGCTTATTTGACCAAAATTATAGTTGGCTGTTACACCTAATTTAAGCCCTTTGTATACTTTTAATCCAACAGAGAAAAAAACTTTGTTAACCCCCCCATCGCCTTCATAACGGTTGAGGACGGTGTTGTCAGAATCTTCATTTTCAATGGACTGTAGCAAATACCCTACCGAGGAATAAGGCAAAACCCCAAAGGCAAAACCAAAGTGTTTGGTCGGTATCGCAACTGCAACATAGTCTACCGCTGCAGAAGTATTGTTCTCTTTAGTCTCCCCAGAGGCCAATTCGGTATTTTTGTAATTTATCCCTACTGCAAAAGTAGTAAGCTTTAAATCTGCATAAGCTGCAGGATTGTTCAAATTAGCATGAATAGAATCCGAGTAAACATCAATTCCCCCCATAAATCGATTGATGGCGTTTCCCCTAAAGGTAATGTCCCCTAAACCCCCCAGTGAATAAGGAGAAGAGGTACTGTTTTGCGCCACAGTATTCATGGAGAAAAACCCCAAAAATAAGAGGAATAGTATGCGTTTCATTTGTTGATGTTAAAGGCCAATAAGTGGTCCAAACCTTCAAGTAAAAAATTCGGATGGGCAAATATGGGGTTTTTTAATCTTTTTGACAACAATTCCGCGTCCCCACCTGTTAAAATAACTGTTAAATCCGGCAAATGAAATTTTAATTCGGCGATATGGCCCTCAATTTCATAAACTATGCCCTTTACTACACCCACGGCCAAAGACTCTAATGTAGATTGACCAATTCCTTCTGGCAGATCGTTTACCGATCCTAGCGGTAGTTTTCCCGTATGGGTTTTCATGCTTTGAAAACGCATGTTTATACCAGGACTTATGGCGCCCCCATGATACACCCCTTCAGCGTCTAAAAAATCATAGGTGATGCAACTGCCGGCATCAATGACGAGAACCGGAGTGTTGGGATAACATTTATGCGCTGCTGCAACCAGTGCAATGCGATCTTCCCCTAGGGTTTCAGGGGTTTTGTATTTGTGTATAAAGGGGTAGCGGGATAAATCTTTTACCGCCAAAATCGTTTCTACGGAAAAAAGTGAGGATAATTGAGCCACAGAAAGTTCTCCGCTAACATCTGAAAACAACAAGGCCTTCACGGGGTTCTTTTGGCTAAAGGCTTTTGCTTCCGTAAGGGCATGGGCGCCCCTGGCCTCAAAAACACTTTTCCCATTGAGGTAAATTGCACACTTTATGGCCGTATTGCCTTTATCGATCACCAATTGCATGGTTTCAAAAGTACTGAAACTATTTTTGAGAAAATCACTTGTGAAGAAATAAAAAGGACGTTATATTTGCCCCACAATTGAGGTACCTTAGCTCAGTTGGTAGAGCAAAGGACTGAAAATCCTTGTGTCCCTGGTTCGATTCCTGGAGGTACCACCTTTAAAACCCTGTAAATCATTTATTTACAGGGTTTTTTTATTCAGATTGTTATCCTTTTTGTTTTCTATAAATGCATTTTCTTGGTCGTGTATTATACTTTTTAATCTTAGAGGATACTTTTTTAATCTAAACACTATATGCTCTATTTTAAGTCATCATCCTGATCTAGGATACTAGAAATATCAGACATTACGTCAAAATACTTTTTAAGCAGTTCTTTGTAAAAAATGATG
>CBFIJA010000054.1:0-10207 GCA_965662875.1 Candidatus Arcticimaribacter sp. | reverse complement strand
AACAACAACGAGGCTTGTTTGGAAACCACCTCAGTAAACACCACCCAAGCCAGTGTGGAGTTTAGATGGACCGGCGCGGCCAATGTAGAACGCTATGAATTGGTGGTGACCAATCTACTGACCAATCAGGCACAAACCTTTGACGCACAAGAAACCCGAAAAACAGTAACCCTGACAAAGGCAGAACCCTACAACTGGAAGGTTCGTGCCATTGGTATGCTGGGCAGCAGCCCAACAGAGTCTAGCACTTGGCAGTTTTACCTGGCCGGAGATGCAAGCATCAACTACGCGCCTTTCCCGCCTGAACTGGTTCGCCCGATAACAGGGTCTACCGTAACCCCCATAAATGGGGTCATCGAGGTGCGGTGGAACTGCAGTGATGCGGATGCAGATTTAGATCGCTTTGAGGTCTATGTTGACACTACAGACGCTTCTACACTAGTCAATACCGTAGAAGCCGTAAACACCTCTACAGCACTGGAAGTGCCCGTAGAGAACAGCAACGTATATTACTGGAAGGTCATCGCCATTGATGAAAATGGAAACACCACAAACTCGGGGGTTTATACCTTTAGAACGAATTAAATTCTAGCTTGTGTTCTTTTCAGAACAAAAGAGAAGAGAAAACCGATCAGTATCCCTTCAGTAAACCCTATAAAAAGGGTGGCCAGAAGGGTCAATGAGAATCCGGTTAGTTTTCCCTTATCCTCTTCCCAGAGGCTTTTAACATAAGGGATGTCAAAAAGGAATAAAACAGAAAACACAATAACAGCAGCGATTACTGGCATGGGTAAATAATAGACATAAGGTGTCAGAAAAAGTAAGGTTAACCCCACAATCGAAGCAGCAACCAGAGCAGCAATTTGTGTTTGAGCTCCCGAAGCTTTATTGAGCAATGTTCTATTAAAACTGCCTACAGGGACTAAAGCCCCAAAAAATACGCCTATCATTTTTGAAATTCCAAGCGCTATTACTTCTTGGTTAGGATTATAGGAAGTAACCTGCTCTTCTGCAAACGCTTTTCCCATGATAAAACTCCCCACAGTAGCTAAAAATGAAAGCCCTAGAGCGGTGGGTAAAAGAGCAATCCAACGATCGACAGAAAGGTCAAAAAAAGTTAATTTAGGAAGACCATTGGGAATGGCACCAATCAACTGAACTCCTTTGGTTTCCCATCGACCTGTATAAGCCATAAAACCCGTAATCAATAGTAAAGTTAAAGCCATGGGAAAGCGTTTAAACTTAAACTTTATCCCGAACAATAGTACAATGGAAATGAAAAATAAGAAAACCGAAAAAAGGTGAATCTGTTCAAATTGGTTCATTAGGGTCATGATCATTTGCAGATAATTCATTTCCCGGGAGAATGTCAATGTTGTAATGGCTCCCAACTGGGAGAAAACAATGATAATGACTGCAGCATGAATGAATCCCGAAATAATTTCTTTGGGTAGCATTTCAATGTACTTTGCTCCTTTAAAAATTCCTAGGCCTACCTGAATGATGCCCACCATAAAGCCCAACAACAAAACCCAAGAGACGAATTCATCAGAAAAGGGCTCAGCAAAAGGCTGAACTTGTTGCAGAATAAAAATAGAAATTACAGAAACAGGGCCTATACTTAAAAAAGGGGAAGAGGCAAAAAAAGCGAATACAATCACTGGAATAAAACATCCATATAATCCATAAATAGGGGGAACGCCAGCGAGTAAAGCAAAAGCCATGGCTTGGGGGATCATAATAAAGCCTACTGTAATGCCTGCTGCAATGTCTTGAAACAAACGGTATTTTCTCGGTAATACAATTCCAATTTTCATCGTTTAATGTACCTTTTCATAAAAGTACAACTTCTTCAAAGACCGGGACATGAATTTCCGTACTCCCCGATCATTTATCTTTATAAAAGCGTTAATAAATAGTATAAGAATGATGGGGATCACGCATTGGATTTTGTAGTTTTGAATCTTTAATCGAAACAATACAGACCAAAATGGAGAGAATAAAATGCTTGATTATCGGGAGTGGTCCCGCAGGATACACTGCAGCAATTTATGCCGCTAGAGCCGACTTAAAACCTGTGGTGTATACCGGCATGGAGCCCGGAGGACAATTGACAACCACTACGGAAGTGGACAATTTTCCTGGCTATCCCAAGGGCATAGACGGTCCCGCTATGATGATTGATCTGCAACAGCAAGCAGAGCGGTTTGGTACTGAAGTGCGAATAGGTCACGTAACCGAAGTGAATTTAAGCAAAGAAAAAGGAGGAATTCATACCGCTGTAGTTGATAGCACTACGACGATAGAAGCCGAAACAATCATTATCTCTACGGGAGCTAGTGCAAAGTATTTAGGTCTTCCTAGTGAACAGCGTCTTCGTGGAGGAGGGGTATCTGCCTGTGCCGTTTGTGATGGTTTCTTCTATAAAGGACAAGACGTGGCCATTGTCGGTGCTGGAGATACGGCTGCTGAAGAAGCTACATATCTTGCGAACATTTGTACAAAAGTAACCATGTTGGTAAGAAGAGATGTAATGCGTGCTTCAAAAGCCATGCAGCACCGTGTAAACCGAACTGAAAATATTGAAGTTTTATACAATACCGAAGTAGATGAAGTAATCGGTGAACAGGTTGTAGAGGGCTTGCGTATGGTAAACAATCAAACGCAGGAGAAATCAGAAATCCCAATCACAGGATTGTTTATTGCAATTGGTCACCAGCCAAATACAGCTATTTTTAAAGGACAATTGGAAATGGATGACGCTGGCTATTTGATTACAGACGGAAAGAGTACCAAAACAAATATTCCGGGGGTTTTCGCGTCTGGAGATGTTCAAGATAAAGAATACCGCCAAGCAGTAACTGCAGCAGGAACCGGTTGTATGGCTGCACTTGATGCGGAACGCTATTTAGGCTCACTTGAAGGGGGGCACTAAAATCTACAATTGACCTTTTAAAACGGAGACCAGATTTTCTAAAGAAACGGAAATTTGCTCTCCGTTTTGCATGTTTTTTACCAAAGCAATTCCCTGATCTTTTTCTTCAGATCCCACCAAAATGACAAAAGGGATGCCTTTTTGATTGGCATAACTCAGCTGCTTCTTCATTTTAACCGCATCGGGATAAAATTCTGCACGAATTTCTAGATCGCGCAGTTGATTTAGGTAGTGCTGTATAAGGCCATCCGTATCTGAACCAAAGTTGGCAAATAAAACTTGGGAAGTACGTACAACGGAGGGGGGAAATAAATTTAAGGCCTCTAACACCAAATAGATACGGTCAAACCCAAAGGAAACACCTACCCCACTCGTGTTTTTTAAACCAAAGCCCGCAGTAAGATCATCGTAGCGCCCTCCGCCACCAATAGAGCCCATTTTTACGCCTGAAGGTGCGGCAACTTCAAAAATACAACCGGTGTAATAATTCAGGCCGCGTGCTAAGGTTATATCCAAGGTCAGTGTGGTGGATTTCATCCCTTTTCCATTGAGGTGGTTCAAAACAAAACGCAGCTCCTCTAACCCCTTCTGCCCTACTTCAGAAGCAGATAAAAGCGATTCCAATAAAGCGAGTAGCTCATCGTTGTTTCCATTAAAATCCAATAAAGGGTCAAGTTGTTTCAATGCATCGTCAGAAAATCCTTTGGCTGAAAGCTCTTTGTAAACCCCTTCTTTTCCAATTTTATCCAATTTGTCTAAGCCTACTGTGAAATCTACAAAGTGTTCTTCAACGCCCATAATTTCTACTATACCTGCTAGAATTTTACGGTTATTGATTTTTAAGGTACACCCTTTGAGTCCCAACTGATCAAAAACAGTAGCATAGAGTTGACACAACTCGACCTCTTGCCAAAGCGAAGTGCTGCCAACAATATCTGCATCGCACTGATAAAACTCTTGAAAACGGCCGTGCTGTGGACGATCGGCTCTCCAAACAGGCTGAATTTGATAGCGCTTAAACGGAAAAGTGATGTCATTTTGGTGTTGTACTACATAGCGCGCAAAAGGAACCGTAAGGTCATAACGCAATGCTTTCTCGGACAATGAATTTGAAAAACGTCCTAAAAGACTTTGCTCTAAAGCAGCTGTATCCGCTTTTTTCAACTTTTCTCCAGAATTGAGAATTTTAAAAATTAGGCGATCCCCTTCTTCACCGTACTTCCCTAAAAGGGTAGTAGATTTCTCAAATGAAGGCGTTTCTATGGGTTGGAATCCAAAATTTTCAAAGGCCTTTTGTAAGCTTGCCTTTAAATAGTTTCGCTTGGCTACCTCTGTGGGTGAAAAATCTCTAGTTCCTTTTGGTATGGCGGGTTTCATAGACGTACATAGTTATACTGTACAAATATCCTATTTTTTCAAAGGCTTATGAAAGAAAAGAAGAAATTGTTTTAAACCGCTCTCCAGCACTCAATTGTCCGCCTTTTTCTATGATGCCAAAAAGCTCAAGCGACCGCTCTTTATCGTAGGGCTTTGAAGAGCGGTAAACCGTCACTTCGGCATCTTTTAAGTGTTTTAACAACCATTCCCAGCCTTCGGCAGTATGAATGTTTTTATTGCGAACATCAGCCTTTATGGCAATTAAATTCATGTGTTCTTCCAATCCTTCAAATAAGAATAAGTGATGAGGGCTTTGATGCTCTATGTAAATGTTCTTGGATAAAACATCTTCCCAAACCAAATCACTGAATTCATCTAAAAGTACTTCTACTTTATTGTTCTGCTCTTTTTTTAGGGCATCCCATTGGGTCTTATCGATGGAATGAGACGCCAAAAAAGTAGCGAATTCTTGGTGCAAAGCCTCAAATTGTTCTTTGGTTAAGCGTTGGTATTTCATAAAAAAAAACCTCACCGAAGTGAGGTTGTTATTTTGCTGTTGTACAGTTATGCTTTTTCAGGCACAATTTCAAAAGGCACTTGAACAACTACCGCTCTGTGCAAGCGCACAGTGGCTTCATACTCTCCTAAACGATTGATTGTTTTTCCGGGAAGAGAAATGAATTTCTTGTCCAAAGCTTGTCCTTGCGCTTCGAAGGCAGAAGAAAGATCTTGTGCTCCTATAGAGCCAAATAATTTATCTCCAGAACCTACTTTAGAAGCAATTTTAACCTCCAATGCCAATAGCTTTTTCGCTACTGCGTTGGCATCATCGATTAATTTTTGTTCTTTAAAAGCACGTTGCTTTAAGTTTTCAGCCAATACTTTTTTGGCAGAGGATGTAGCCATTACTGCTTTTCCCTGTGGGATTAAGAAGTTACGTCCATATCCATTTTTTACAGTTACGATGTCATCCTTAAATCCAAGGTTTTGTACATCTTCTTTGAGTATCAGTTCCATGATCTAAGTAATTATTTTAATAAATCGCCAACGTAAGGCATTAAAGCTAGGTGACGTGCACGTTTTACAGCTACCGACACTTTTCTTTGATATTTCAAAGATGTACCGGTTAGTCTACGAGGCAATAGTTTCCCTTGCTCATTGACAAAACTCAATAAAAAGTCTGCGTCTTTGTAATCAACATACTTAATCCCTGAACGTTTAAAACGACAGTATTTCTTTTTGTTGTTGGTCTCAATATTCAGTGGGGTCAAATAACGGATTTCTCCTTCTTTCTTCCCTTTATTTTGTTCCTCTATTTTTGACATAATTCTTAGGCTTTAGCTTTAGCGTTTCTGTTTTTAATTCGCTTTTCTGCCCATGCAACAGCATGCTTGTCAAGCTTTACAGTTAGATAGCGCATAACACGTTCGTCACGGCGAAATTCAATCTCAAGGCCGTCGATGGCTGAGCCTTCTACTTGGAATTCAAAAAGGTGGTAAAAACCACTTTTTTTGTTCTGAATGGGGTAGGCTAGTTTTTTTAGCCCCCAGTCTTCTTTGTTAACAAATTTGGCACCCTTTGATGTAAGGTTGCTTTCAAATTTCTTAACTGTTTCCTTTATCTGCTCTTCAGATAAAACGGGATTCAAAATGAAAACAGTTTCGTAATGGTTCATATTTATATTAAATTAAGGCTGCAAAAATAAGGTATTTAAGTATTTACACAAAACTTTTTAGCAATATTCTAGCGCATTAAAAGGCCTTCATAATTTTTCTTATTTTTGTGTATAACCCATTTGTTATGGCCCTAAAATTTATCTGCATTGACCCAAAGAATGAGCTTTGCAAAAACACCCTAAAATCCATCAAAGAGCATCCCGAGCTAGAATTGATTCATTCTTTTGATCGCCTTGGACCTGCAGTTGAATTTATTTTGCAACACAAAATAGATTTCGTGTTGATGGATCCCAGTTTTTCTAGTGAAGAAGAAAAAAAGATTTTGATTTCAAGCATCGACTTTTCGAATGTGATTTTAACTTCCCACAATAAAGAAGATGCTGCGCTTGGTTATGATTTGGGCGTTGTTGACTTTGTCTCGAAACCCATTGACTTCTATCGCTTTGAGCTTGCCCTGAACCGTTTAAAGCAACTCCGAAAACAAAAGCCAAATAAAAAGGAAGACTTTATAGAAGTTCGCTGTAATTTTAAGAATGAAAAGATTGTGGTAGACCATATCCAATGGATCGAAGCCATGGGGAATTACGTAAAAATTGTAACGCCCGTTCGCAAATACATCATCTTGAGTTCGATGAATAAAATTCAAAAACTGCTACCGCATAAAGCGTTTTTTCGAACCCACAAATCCTTTTTAATCAACCTTAAAAAGGTGGATCGTTATTCCGTAAAAGAAGTCTTTATCGGGACAGATATTATTCCATTAAGCCGCTTGCGAAAAAAAGAATTTCATGACACCATTGCCTAAATTAGGCCGGATCAATGTCCACGTTTACCCGAACAGCTCTATAGGAACCTATGCTATCAAAACTTTTTAGAGCCATTTTTAGATTGCGCTTTACCACTGTTCTATCGGCTTGAGAAGAAAATTTAATTAGAATTTGCTTTAAGAAGAGATTGCGTATTCGTGCAACAGGAGGATCTACTGGACCTAGCACTTCAACAGAAAGGTTAGTGTGCAGTACATTTGTAAGCCATTGTGCGGCTTGATCTACTTTGTGATAATCGCGTGCCTTTAGCGTTATTTTAATCAAACGGTAAAACGGGGGATATTGAAATTTTTTTCGCTCCAACAATTGTCGTTGAAAAAGAGCGGTGTAATTCGAGTCAATTACGTATTGTAAAACTTCATGATCAGGGCTAAAGGTTTGAATCATCACCCTGCCCTGTTCTTTTGAACGCCCTGACCTTCCTGCTACCTGGGATAGCATTTGATAGCCCCTTTCGTGTGCTCTAAACTCTGGAAAATACAATAAAGGATCTGCATTTATAACGCCTACCAATGCTACGTTTTCAAAATCCAAGCCCTTGGTTACCATTTGTGTTCCGATTAAAATCTGCAGATTTCCCGAAGTAAATTCATGAATGATTTTTTCAAAAGATCGTTTCCCCCGAGTACTGTCAAAATCCATTCGGCCAACTGTAGCTGTTGGAAAAAGAGCCTCTACTTGTTCTTCAATTTGTTGTGTCCCAGTTCCTTTCAATGTCAATGCAGTGGTCCCACAGGCGGAACATTGCACCGGTTTAGCGACATGATAGCCGCAGTAGTGACACCGCAGTTGCTGGTTGTATTGGTGATAGGTAAGGGTGACATCACAATTACTGCATTGCGGAATATGGCCACAGCTGTGGCATTCTAAAATAGGAGCATACCCTCTTCTGTTTTGAAAAAGTATGATTTGCTTCCCGGCTTCAAGGGTATCGGTCATGGCAGAAATTAAAGAAAATGAAAACACCCCGTTCATTTCCTTCTTTTTATACGCCTCCTTTAAATCTACGCAAGAAATCAAAGGCAATTGCACGCCACCAAAGCGTTCGTTCAATTGGACGAGGCCGTATTTGTTTTTCTCAACGTTGTACTGAGTTTCTATCGCTGGGGTTGCAGAGCCCAATAATGTTTTAGCCCTATGTAAATGTGCTAGAACCACTGCTGCATCCCGGGCAAGATAGCGTGGTGCTGGGTCGTATTGTTTATACGAAGCTTCGTGTTCTTCGTCTACTAAAATCAACCCTAAATGCTGAAAAGGTAGAAATATCGCAGAGCGCGCGCCCAAGATGATTTGGGCTTTCTCGCTTTTGTGCAATATGGATTTCCAAACCTCAACCCGCTCATGAACGGAATACTTGGAATGAAAAACCGTTACCTTATCCCCAAAACGGCGCTGCAAACGTTGTATCATTTGCGCCGTGAGCGAGATTTCTGGCAGAAGAAACAACACCTGCTCTCCCTTTTCAAGATGAGCATCTATCAATTCAAAATACACCTCTGTTTTTCCTGAGGAAGTAACCCCGTGAAACAAAACGACGTCTTTTAATTCAAAAGCGGAACGTGTTTCGTTTAAAACCTTTTGCTGAGCCGTAGAAAGTGTGTTTTTAGGTAGGGGTGCTGAGCGATCAAATAATACTCGGTCTTCTTGAAACCATTCTTCTTCAAAAATTCCTTTGTCGACCAATGCTTTTATAGAGGCACTTGCGGCTTCCCCTTTAAGCTGAAGTTTTTGGGTAGCCAACCAACCGTAATCCGATGCAAGTTGGCAATAGCGCAACAGTACTGAACTTTGTTTGGTTGCTCTATACAAACGATCGAAAATTGCCGAAAGGGCTTCATCGGACTGCTGTAAAGAAGCCAAGCGAACGTAGCGCAAACGCTTGGGTTTGTATTTTTCTTCGATTTTTTGAAAAGTGGCTATCCATCCTTGCTCTAGCATTTCTTGTAGGATAGGGTGCACTCTTTTTCGCCCTAAAATGGCTTGAATTTCCTCTAAGGTAAGACTCCTTTTCTCCAAAGCCTCCCAAACCAAAAAAGCATCGTCCGAAAGCAGTTGAGTGTCCAAACCTGAGGCATCATTCTTTTGAAAAACGGTTTCACTGGAAAGTAAAAATGCATTGGGCAATGCAGCGCGAAGAATATCCCCAAGGGTACAGAGATAATACCCTGCCATCCACTGCCAAAACGCCAATTGTTTTGCTGTGATCAGAGGAGTTTCATCCAAGATAAGTTCTATGGTTTTTGGCGTATAGGTTTGGGGAGCTACCTGATGCTTTTGCAGTACCACGGCAGTGTGCAGCTTGCTTTTACCAAAAGGAACCACTACCCTATGGCCCGGCTGAAGAAATTGAAATTCCTCTGCTTCCACCCAATAGGTATAGGGTTTCGGCAAGGGCAAGGGCAAAACTACATCAATAAAGTACTGCATGGCTAGACGTGCTTGCTTTTCTTTTTTAGGGCGCTCAGCGTAGCATTCAATTCAAAGCCTAAAAGAAGCACTATGGAATTGATCCAACTGAATAGCATAAAGATTAATAACGCCCCAATAGAACCGTACAATTGATTGTAGTTAGAGAATTTTTCAACATAGATTCCAAATAAATAAGTAGAAATGATGAACAGCAAGGTGGTCATCAGCCCACCGGGAGAAAAGAATTTTGTGACTTTACCATCAATGGTACCGTAGTAATAAAGAATGGAAATGGAAAAAAAGGCCAAAACAATAAAGAATACATTTTGTGCCCAAATGATCCAATCAATGGTCTCTGGAAGAACATTTTGAAATAAGATTTTAAAATAAATAAAGCCGGCTACAGCAATGAGCAATAAAAAAGCCAACAATACGCTCACCCCGAGAGCATAGAGATATTGCTTAAAAACATTACGAATCTCTTTTACATGGTAGGATACTTCAAAACTGGTGAATATGGCATTGACTCCATTGGCACTAAGAATAATCGATAAAATAAAAACCGAAGAGAGCAATCCTCCTCGCGGTTTGTTTTGAATGTCGTTAAATATTTCAGTAAAAAAGCTGTGTGTATCTGCAGGCAAAAGCGCTTCGATAAACTGAAGCAAAACCAAATCAAAGTTTTCAATCGGTAACACTTGCGGAATAAACGGAATGAGGTTCAGCACAAAGAGCAAAAAAGGAAACAATGCCATGAAAAAACTAAAGGCAATGGATCCCGCTCTAGAGGTTAAGGCCCCACGAACAATACCCAAAACGTACATTTCCAAGAGATCGTACATAGTAAATCCTACATAACCCGGGATTTTTATCAAATCCAGGAAATGAATCAGTTGTTTGATTCCCGGAATGCGCTTCAATTTATCTCTCAAAAAAAGGCTTTTATCAAAAATACTCTTTTTGAAACGAATGAGAAGAGAGAG
>CBFIJA010000053.1:0-10903 GCA_965662875.1 Candidatus Arcticimaribacter sp. | reverse complement strand
CAATGCGTTGGATGCCTATACAATTACGGGTCAGGATGGTGTTTTTTCATTAAAATTGAAAGTCCAAAAAAAATACAAAATTCAGGTAAGTGCGCTTGGGCTACAAACCTTGAATGAAACCCTTACAACTGAGAATGCAGATATTCAAAAAGAGTATGAACTGCGCGCTGACATTCTGCTGGATGAAGTTGTGGTAAAAATGCCGGTAGTTATCCGTGGGGATACATTAATCTATGATGCTGATTCTTTTAAAAATGGATCTGAACGAAAACTCGAGGATATAATCGACAAGCTACCGGGTGTTGAAATCAATGACAGTGGTCAGATTGAGGTAGAGGGCAAGGTGGTCAATAAACTTATGGTGAATGGAAAAGACTTCTTTGAAGGCGACACCAAAATTGCAACAAAGAACATTCCATCAAGCACCGTGGATAAAATTCAGGTCTTAAAAAATTATGGAAATATCGGGCAGCTCAGAGGGGTAAGCAACAACCAGGATAATGTAGCCATAAACATTAAGTTAAAGTCTGGAAAAGAGCGTTTTTGGTTTGGAAACGTAACAACTGGGGGAGGAAATGCCCCCGATGAAAGTCTTTATGTACTTCAGCCAAAACTTTTTTATTACAGTCCACAATACAGTATTAACTTCATTGGAGATCTCAATAACATTGGAGAGGTAGCCTTATCGCGTCGGGACATAAGAGGCTTTACAGGTGGTTCTCGTTCCCCGAGTAGACAAAGCGGTACAAGCATAAATTTAGGCGATAACAGTCTTAATTTTTTAACAAACCAACGGGATGCCCTAAGAATAGAAAATAAGTTGGCTACCGGAAATTTCAGTTATTCCCCAAATGAAAGGCTGGATTTAACGGGCTTCTTGATATTTAATGCTGCTAAAATAAATGCAAAAGAGAACAGTTTTATTCAATACACGGATAGTGCCTTGGAGCTTCCTAATGAAACAACGGAACAGTCCAGTTATGAACGCTCAAATCAAGGGTTACTGAAACTTAAAGCATCCTATAAACCCAACATAAACAATCAGGTTGATTATGAAGTATTTGTTCGTGCATCCAATGATTATCAACAGCAAAATGTATTGTCTTCGGTTTTGGGGACAACGGCTCAAGTAGAAGAAGTTACGCCTTTTTCGATCAATCAGAATGTAAACTATTACTTCACCTTAGACGAAAAAAACATCTTTGCTTTTGAAGGACAGCATTTGATAAAGAATGAAGATCCATTTTACAATGCTGTGCTGACCAATGATCCCACTGGGGCAGATCCATTTGATTCTACGGCTACTGGGTTGGGTTTAGACGGTTCATTGAATCAATATGACTTAGGGCAAAATCGAAAGATATTTTCCAACCAGCTGGATGCAAAGCTAGATTATTATCGTATTATCAATCAAAAAAGCAATTTAAACATAACGCTAGGCACCCTATTAAGTCATCAATCTTTTGACTCTTCCATTTTTCAATTTTTGAGTGACGGCTCTTCTTTTGCACCTACACCGATAATCAATCAAGGCTTGGCTTCTAACGATGTGGAATATAATTTTAGCGATTTTTACATCGGGGCACACTACCGATTTAGAACGGGTAAGTTTACGTTTACACCGGGTTTTTCTGTCCATGCCTACGTAAACAATAATTTCCAAAATGCGACCCGGGTAGAAGATGATTTTATTCGATTCTTGCCTGATTTTGAAGCGCGGATTCAAATTAAAAAGAGCGAATCACTTACGCTGAATTACCGCATGCAAAACCAATTTACGGACGTAACGCGTTTGGCGGAAGGATTGGTTTTAAATAATTATAACAGTCTCCAATATGGAGAATCCGAGTTGCAAAATGCCTTGTCTCATAATTTGAGTTTGTTGTACAGTAGTTTTAACTTGTTTAATTACACCAATGTTTTTGCGCGTTTGGCATACACCAGTAATGTAGATCAAATACGGAGCTTGACCAATTTTGAAAGTATAATTCGAACCAGTTCGTTTTTCAATTCCAATTTTGCAGATGAAAACTTCAATGCCTTTGGACGCATTCAACGGACTTTTGGAAAAGTCAGAGCCAGTCTAAATGCAGCCTTTAATTACAGTAAAATAAATCAATTCATTCAAGGCCGTCAATCTTTAAATGAAGGGTTTACACAAACCTTGACTCCCGGAATACGGACCAATTTTAAAGTAGCGCCCAACGTTAGTTTGCGTTACCGTTATAGTGTTGTAAACAACAACCAAGGAAGCCGAAAAACAAAATTTATTGTTCAATCGCCTTCTCTATCCTTTGATGCTTATGTCTGGGAAAAATTAACCATTATTACCAATTATAGTTATACGGAACAAGATTTGGGTACCGATAAACAGTCATTTCAAAACTGGGATGCTCAACTTTTGTATCGAAGCGATAAAGATGCGCGATGGGAATTTGAATTGAAGGCCTCGAATATTTTAAACATTGACAATCAAGTTCGTAATAGTGCGAATAACCTTTCGGTATTCAATGCACAAACATTTATTCAACCTCGATTTATTACTTTAAGAGGCGTGTATAATTTATAGTCATTAAATTGCGCTCGGTTTGATTATCTCATATTACCGATTCGGAATTAATAGAAAGACTTTTCATGAATTCACTGCGTCTTATACTTAAAAACCCCGTATTTTTTGCTCCAGCATGGGTGTTTGCTTCGGTCAATATTTTGATAGGAACATGGATCTTATACATTCCTCACATCAAAGCCAAATTTTCATTAAATGATGCCGAAGTTGGTTTTGCTTTGTTTTTTACTGCTTGTGGCTTGTTGCTTTCTATTCCATTTGTACCTCTTCTCAACAAACGATTGGGAACAGGGGTCTCTACCAAAACAGGTGTTGTGTTATTGGCCATAGCATTTAACTTTCCATTATTGGCACCATCTTACTTTTTGCTGTGTCTGAGTTTGCTTTGCATTGGTATTCTTTCTGGTTTTACAGATGTTTCCATGAACGCATTGGTGTCCATCATTGAAACCCGAGAAAAGAAGCATTTAATGTCAGCAGCGCATGGTTTTTTTAGTTTGGGTGGTTTTTTTGGTGCAGGAATTGGGAGTCTTATTCTCCTTCGTTTTTCTGACCCCAGTTTTCATATGTTGAGTATGTCTTTTTTTGTCCTCCTGACCAATACAATCCTTGCAAAAAACTACATTTTGGTAAATGAAATCCCAATAAAAAGGGAAAAAGAAAATGGGATTCACTTTTTTAAAAACCTTCGTCCTGTACTTGGATTGTCTTTTATAGCATTCATTGTTTTGTTCAATGAGGGGGCGGTAGAGCATTGGAGTAATTTATTTTTAAACGAAGCAGTAGGAATAGCCGCAAACAAAGCTGGATATGGATTTGTGTTGTTTTCATTGAGCATGACAATTGGCCGATTCTTAGGGGATGGCTTTAGTGTTAAATTTGGACCCCTAAGAACGCTAGGCTATGGAAGTGTAGTGGCTTTGATTGGGTATGGTCTTATCTTAATGGTGCATCCGATCAGCAGTGTATTTGGTTTTGGATGTTTAGGGCTAGGTCTGTCTGTTATGGTTCCAGAAATCTACCGTTTAGCGGGCGAAAACAAAGCTATTCCTACCTCCGTTGCGATCTCTACGGTATCCGGAGTTGGTTTTATTGGTTTTTTAGTAGGTCCCGTTCTTTTGGGGGTTATTGCAGAATTATCTGCGTTGATCTACAGCTATGTATTTCTTTTTTTTTCTATTGTCATGGTTTTTGGGGTTGTATTTTTAATTCAAAAAAGGCATTAAGTCTCTTTTTTCGCAATTAAACATCGTACACTGCCATAGCAATTTGATGCGTATTTTTTCCTAATTTGAACGGCAGTTTCCTTACTTGCTTTATTTGGAAGAAATGCATGCAGGAATGACAACCTTATTTTGAATTAGATCCTTATGAAATCAAACACCTTATTTATAGCTTTTGTTGTCTCTTTAGGGGGCTTTTTATTCGGCTTTGATGCTGGAATTATTTCTGGAGTAATGAGCTATGCTGGCCCGGAATTTAACTTAAATGACTTACAGACCGGATGGGTGGTGAGTTCGCCTTCTTTTGCCGCAATGATTGCTATGTTGATTTCTGGGCGTTTGAGTGACCGCATTGGGCGAAAAAAAATTTTGATCGTCGTAGCATTCTTATATGCGCTTTCTGCGATTACATCGGCCTTAGCCAGCTCATATGAATTCTTATACATTGCACGAATGATCGGTGGTGTTGCTTTTGGTACGGCCCTTATTTTAGCGCCCACTTATATTGCAGAAATTTCTACTGCTGCAAAGAGAGGAAAATTGGTTTCCATACAACAATTGAACATTGTCTTTGGTTTTTTTGCTGCCTTTCTTAGCAATTATTGGTTTAACCTTTCCAATGTAGAAGGGCATCCGTTTCTGACTGACGAAACAACTTGGCGTTGGATGTTGGGAGTGGAATTTTTCCCCGCTATTTTATACTTTATAGCATTGTTTTTTGTGCCTAAAAGTCCCCGTTGGCTTTTTACAAACGATCAAGCCGCGGAAGCCAAAACCGTTTTGGAAAATATACACGGTGCAGTGCAAGCAAAGCACGAAATACAGAGTATTGAAAAAGCCATCCAAACCGACAGTGCGAAAACCAAAGTGCCCTTATCGGCATTGCTTCATCCATCCTTACGTTTTATTGTATTGGTAGGACTTAGCTTAGGAATTTTACAGCAGGTAACGGGAATCAATGCGATTTATTTTTATGCAACTTCTATTTTTAAACAAACCGGAATCGGCGATAACGCAGCTTTTTTATCGGGTGTGTTTCTAAGCTTAACTACCGTTGTGTTTACCTTATTGGCCATTTTATTAATTGATCGGATGGGAAGACGACCTTTGTTGGTATATGGAATGGCCGGGATTGCAATCAGTCTTTTGGTCTGCTCCTACGGTTTTGGTCAGGCTACGTACACGTTAGACACAGCACAAATACATCAATTCGAATGGTCAGAAGCCCGTCAACTGGAATCGATAAGTAACATAAGTTATGACAGTGATGTTGCCTTTAAAAAAGCGGTAATCACGCAGATCGGGTCCCAAGCCTATTCAAAAAATGAAGGAACAATCTTAGAAGCCGCCATAGAAATAAATGCCTTTTTGGTGTTGTTTGGAATTGTCGGTTTTATTGCCTGTTTTGCTTTTTCTTTAGGTCCAGTGATGTGGGTGATGCTCTCGGAACTGTTTCCGAATCGTTATCGGGGACTTGCCATTGGGGTTATCGGATTTTTCAATTCTTTTTCCAGTTGGTTCATTCAGCAAGTTTTTCCTTGGGAATTGTCCAACTTCGGAGGATCTCTTACTTTTCTGATTTATGGACTTATAGCTGTTGCTGGTGTTTTATTATTTGTAAAAGTTTTACCTGAGACAAAAGGAAAGTCACTTGAGGAGATTGAGGCGACTTTAGTAAAATAAGGTTCATCCGAGCTTGATAAAAATAAATAGTATATATTAGTATACTTTCAATTTCATTAAAAAAATATGTACGATAAAAATAGATATCGAAGTGGATGTCCACTTTCCAGTGCATTGGATATTTTTGGCGATAAGTGGTCATTGATCATTATTCGTGACATGTTTATAGAACGTACCACGTTTAAAGAATTTTTATCGGGGCCTGAAAAAATTGCCTCTAATGTCTTATCTCAACGTCTAAAATGGTTGAGAGAGAATAATATTATTGACTACACATTCAAAAAAGATAATAAAAAAGTAAAGCATTACTATCTTACAGAAAAAGGCATTGAACTGTATCCCGCGTTGTTTGAAATAATGGCTTGGAGTCAACAAAATTTGGATAAAGAACTGGATCCATTAACGATAGAATGGAACGAAAAAAACAAACACAAAAGCAAAGCTCAACTAGTTCAAGATAGCCTTTCCAGTTATAGAAGCCTAAAAGAAAACTTACTTCTGTCTGCTTAATGCATAAAATTTAAATTTCCAAGACGTATAATTGTACAAGGGCTATCGGAGGTTAATCGAGCATTTCCTCGGGAAAGTTGAAGTACAAAATCCTCAGGATTTAAAAGGGTATTTGAATTACAACTCGTGTTTGGATAAACAGCCTTCTCAAAGGAAATTTTGATCCTCAGATTATCATCGGATAGGGTAGAAGTACCCATACGAGAAACTTGTGTCTTTACACCAAAAGAAAGCAAGCGTAAAAACCAAAAACCAAATTGATTTCATACGAACTTGAAGATAACACTTTGTTAGGAGCCAGAAGGACACGTACCCCATACGGGTGCATTTTCTGCCGATAATGCTGAGCCTTCAGAAAATTCATTCGGTTCGGTTGAAAAGGTATTCACGCACCAATTCGTTAAATCTTGATTGAAATTTGAAGCATTGTTAAACACCCCCTCCATGGCTTGCTGGAAATCTGCATCGCCATCGATTACATTTGTTACATCCCAAGCGCCTATATTTTGATTGAAAGCAGTGGCATTTGCAAACATTCTATACAGGGTTCTCAGGCTAGCGGTGTCCCATGTGGTGATGTTTCCGTTAAACGAAGTAGCCCCAGAAAACATACTGGACATATGGGTTACTTGGCTGGTATTCCAATTGCTTAAGTCCTGATTAAAAGCGGTTGCATTTTCAAACATCAAATGCATCCAAGTAACGTTTGCAGTATTCCAACTTCCAATCGGCTGGTTAAAGCTAGAAGCCCCATAGAACATGCCGTTTAAATTGGTCACCGCTGAAGTATCCCAGCCGCTGATGTCTTGATTAAAAGCGGTTGCTCTACTGAACATAAAAGCCATTTCGTTTACATTGCTTACATCCCAACTTCCAATGTTTTGATTGAATGCAGGCGCATTTTGAAACATAAACGCAAGGTTTGCTACATTAGAGGTATCCCAATTGCCAATGTCTTGATTGAATTGTGTTCCTTCAAACATATTGCTGATGTTATTGCAAGCAGAAATATCCCATTGTCCAATGTCTTGATTGAATGCGGAAGCATAGAAAAACATGCTTCCCATATTGCTAACATTAGATGTATCCCAAGATCCGATATCCGCATTGAACGATGAGGCTCTAGAAAACATTGAATCCATGCTGGTTACGGAAGAAGTATTCCAATTCCCTAGGTCTTGATCAAAAAGAGAACAGTTGGCAAACATATACGACATGTCTGTTACATTTGAAGTGTCCCAAAAGCTTATGTCTGCGTTTATAGAAGTGTCATTAAAAAAGTTTGCGTTCAATTCAGGAGATCCACCATTGGCCCCTTTCATAACAGTGACTAGGGTCGTACATAAATTAAAATTACCGTTGGCCATTTTATTCTGTATGCTGCTGTTGTCAACAGCCGTGTATTTTACTCCATCAATGATTGCATAATCTCCAACGTTTGCTTGTGGGCATTTACAAGTTCCTTCTTCAAAATAGATAGCCGTTGTTTCTTCTGGGCAAGAAGCCCCCCAAACGGGTTTATTGGCTGGAGTCAAAGCAGCATTTGAGGCAAAGTCTTGCGGTTCTGAAGCAATATTAGAAACACACCAGCTTGATAAATCTTGATTAAAAGCAGTGGCATTATCAAACATTTGAGTCATATCAGTGACACTAGAAGTATCCCAGCTTCCTATATCTTGGTTGAATTGGTTTGTGTCTCGGAATAGATTTGTCATATCGGTAACACTTGAAACATCCCAATTGCTTAGGTCTTGATTGAAAATTAATGCCCCATAAAACATGCTTTCCATATTGTTTACAGAAGAGGTGTCCCAATTGCTAATGTCTTGATTAAAATTTTCTGCAGAATCAAAAACACCCGCCATTCCCAGTATGTTTGAGGTGTCCCATGTCCCAATATTTTGATTAAAATTTAAGGCACCATTTAGCATATTGTGGATGTATTGTGCCGAAGAAGTATCCCAATTCACAATAGCTCCGTTAAACGCACTCGCGTTAAAAAACATATAATTGAAACTCGTAACATTACTGACGTCCCAGTTGTTTAAATCTTGGTTAAATAAAGTAGCAGTATTGAACATATCCGTCATGTTGGTAACATTGGACGTATCCCAAAAATTTATATCTGAATTGAATGTAGAATTGTTTAGGAAAAGTTCTGTCATATCTGTCACCTTTGTGGTACACAAGTTTACGTTTCCTGTTGCAATTTGATCCGAAATTGTGGTATTGTCTACCACTGTGTAGATAATCCCTTCAATTTCTGCGGTATCACCTACAGTCGCTTCAGGACATTTACAAGTTCCTTCTTCAAAATAGATGGCGGTTGTTTCTGCTGGGCAAGAAGCTCCCCAAACGGGTTTATTGGCTAGAGTCAAAGGAGCATTTGATGCAAAGTCTAGCGGTTCTGAAGCAATGTTAGAAACACACCAGCTTGATAAATCTTGATTGAAAGCTGTTGCATTTAAAAACATTTGAGACATATTGGTGACACTAGAAGTATTCCAGTCCCCAATGTCTTGATTGAACGCTTCTGCCGCATGAAACATTTGGCTCATGTCGGTTACATTGGAAGTATCCCAATTCCCAATGTCTTGATTGAATACTGGATTGAGCATAAACATTTGGAACATCAAGGTTACATTTGAGGTATCCCATTGACTAATGTCTTGGTTGAAGCTACTGGCTCCGTAAAACATATTATCCATGGTGGTGGCGCTACGGGTATCCCATTGACTAATGTCTTGATTAAAAGCGGCCGCTGCTGCAAATAAGTTGTTCATAATTTCCACGTTTGAAACATCCCAGTTGCCGATATCTTGATTGAATTTCGGAGCAAAATCAAACATCCATCCCATATTGGTTACGCTGGAAACGTCCCAGCTTCCTATAGCTTGATTGAACTCAAACGCCTCCCAAAACATGAAACCCATATGTGTGACATTTGAGGTATCCCAACGCCCGATGTCTTGATTAAATGCCTCGGCATTTTTAAACATATTTTGCATGGTAGTTACATTAGCGGTATCCCAAAAGTTAATGTTCGAATTGAAAGACACATTGTCCTCAAAAAGGCCTTGCATATTGCTTACCTTGGTTGTACACAGATTCACGTTTCCTGCAGCAATTTGTTCGGAAATTGTAGTATTGTCTACCACGGTATAGATGACCCCTTCAATTTCAGCCGTATCGCCCACTGAAGCTTCAGGGCATTTACAGGTTCCTTCTTCAAAATAGATGGATGCAGGCTCTGGATTTACATTTACCGTTCTGTCAAGAGAGGTGCTATTGCCTGCAGTATCCGAAACCGTATAGGTTAGGGTATAGACTCCTTCTGTTGATGTGTCTACTGTGCCCGATACTGATATTGCATCTGTTAGATCGCCATCCACATCATCGCTGGCTTCCGCCCCAGGATCATTGAAGGGATCTCCAACTGTCAATTCAATAATAGAAGAACCAATCAGGGTAAGGGTAGGAGTGGTTGTGTCGATAAGTTCAGTAATGGTCACAATTCTCTCCGCTATCGCGCTATTTCCAGAGCTGTCTGTTGCACCATAGGTTATTGTGTATGAACCGACTGAAGAAATGTCAACGGTATTGGTGGTGGTGATGGATGCGGTTAAATCTCCATCAACATTGTCCGATGCTGTCGCTCCTGGATCGATAAATTCTTCTCCTATAGTTTGAGAAATTGTAGCAGAACCCACCAGCGTAATAACAGGCGGTATACCGTCTGTCGGGTCCGTTGTTTCGTCATAGGTTTCGTCTCTATCTGCTGCTGCTGCTTGACTACAACCGTCTGTTAATTGAATGCTAAATTGAATGAAACCATTCGATAGAATCAAATTTGTAAGGGTCCCAAATTCATTTTGTTGATAGACCAGACTTACAGTACTGCTGCTGGTAAAACTAAACTGACCTGTAGTAGTACTCGTAGCTGTGACGACAGTAAAGGTACCATCCGTTCTAAAAATGATTTCGGATACACTACAATCGTTCAATGATTTCTCTGCAAATTTACTTGTGGTTCTGGGGCGTCTGATTTTCCATTTTCCGACAACCGCTGTTGGGTAATCTTCTTCATCAATTATTTCTACAAAACTTGCGGTAACAGTATAACTTTGGTCCATTACTACCTCTATTGGGTTATTGGCCAATAAAACGCTTTCCTCTGTTTGCGCGGCTACAGAAAATCCATCCCAGCCGTAAAACACCCAATCTTCATTTGCTACTGCTGTAAGCCGAACTGTGGTTCCAGAATCGTATTCTTCAGAAGTTTTAGCCGTGGACACAACTTCTTGTGTAATGTCTCCATTTCCCTCTACCGATAAATCCAAGAGATATTGGCTTCTAATAAAGTTTGCAGTTACAGATTTGTCATCGTCCATTACTACAGTCAAAGGGTTGTCTTGACTTGTAACACTTCCTGACCATCCCGTAAAAATATAGCCTTGTGCTGCGGTAGCAGTTAAAGTTACACTTTGATTGGAAACATAAGATCCCCCACTAGTATTCACTGTACCCCCAGAAGTAGACGAGACAGCTAAAGCATATTCTATTTGAACTGGGGTAGGGGTTGGATCTGGGGTGTTCGGTTCATCTTTGGTGCAGCTCAAAATGATTCCAAAATAGACAAGTAGTTTTATTGTATGCTTAAACATGAAAGGGTCTTTTATTTAAAATTACCAAAATGTGTAGGAAAAACTATTTTACAATTTGCATTATTATAATAGCGAAATCCCTTATAAAGCTGAGAGGTGCTGATTCTTTATATTTTAGAAATTGATAGTAAGTGGATTATAAGGAAATAGACTTCATCTGTTTTATGTCGCTGGCCTTTTTCTATGCAAGTAGCTGTAAACGATTTTAGTCTAATTTCACTCCTTTTTCCTCCTTTTTTAGCGCCTAGATAGAA
>CBFIJA010000052.1:0-10969 GCA_965662875.1 Candidatus Arcticimaribacter sp. | reverse complement strand
AGGCTCCCACCCCAAACGTTTCAAATATTTTGCAAAGTACATCCAGCGTTGAACACCAGAGCCACCAGAGGGTGGCCAGTAATAAGTGACAATAAGTACTTTTTTAAAGGTCAAATGCGTTTATTTGACCTTGAAGATACTGTCTTTTTTTAAAATATCAGTGCTTGATGATGGGGGTCATTTTCGCCTTAGTATTCAAATATTCTTCCTGAGTAATAATCCCTAAATCCAGAAGTTCTTTGGCTTCTTTTAGCCTTTCAATTGCTTCTGCCCTGGACAATGGTACATTTTTTAACTGAATTTCTCCATAGGTTAAAGCATTCTCGACATCGGCTACAGTCAAGTGTTTATAAAAACCAAAAGCACGATTGTTTTGTTCGCCCAAAACCAAATAAACAGCCAAAGGCTTTTTTCTACTTCCTTTATGAATGGCAACAATTTCTTTAATCAAAACAGGCTCCCCACTTAGACGACTGCTAGGATAGGCATCTGGGCTTTGATTTGAGTAAAACTGATTGTTTCGAAGAATCAAACGTTTTCCAAATTGAATGAATTCAAATCGCTGTTGTTCTTTTGAATCAATTTGAGCATCGTTTCCACCTGCTTGACGAACATAAGCTTGGCTGCTTCGCGTAGATGGATAGGCCAACAACAGGGTATCTCCTAAAGAGAGGGTATGCCCTGCTTGGGTAGTGTACGATGTAAAGGAGGTTCTGTTTTTAATCTTTTTAAAAAAAGAAATGTCTTGAGTTTGCGTGTAGGTCAAGGGAAAATTTGACTGCGCAAATGTCAGAAATGGAAAGAACAAAAAAATTAATGATCGCATGATAAAAGTTTAGGTATACTTTAATATACAAGTATCATGCCATAAAAAATCTGTAAAATTATTTTTTATACAACGGAACCGAAGAACATGCTTCGCCGTACATCAAGCGTTTTACATGGGGTTGTAAAGTTTCAACCAAAGCAATATAGGCTGAAGGGGGAATGTTTTTTTCTGAACAACCTTTAATGATAAGGGGTTTGTCTTTAAAAGGGGAGACATCTAAATTTTGAATCATCTCTTGAAAAATAGCGGTCTCTAATTCTTCTAAAGATCCCCAAACAATTTTTTGCGCATAGGGCTGCAAGTGACTTGCTACTAAGAGATTCGCCCAAGCCGGGAGCAAGGCGTCGGTAGCACAATAAAGCGCAATAAACGTGTCTTGAAATACGGAAAAATCATAGGCTGCTAAGGCTGCCCGAAACTCCTTTTCCCGAAGTACAATTCCTTGATCCAACCATTGACTGATGTCCAACGCTACTCTATCGCCTATTGGATAGTGCTCCTCTAGGTCAAAGGTTATTAGAGCGCTAGTGGCTACCCGATTGATGATTTCTTTGGCCATTTCTACAACATTCCCAATTCCAATTTGGCTTCTTCACTCATAAGATCCTGAGTCCACGGGGGATCAAAAGTAATTTCAACTTCAGCTTCTTTTACTTCGTTGATGGATTTTACTTTTTCCTCTACTTCTACTGGTAGGGTTTCCGCAACAGGACAGTTGGGAGTGGTCAATGTCATTAAAATCTTTACAACAAAATTCTCATTGACAAAAACGTCGTAAATCAATCCCAATTCATAAATGTCCACAGGAATTTCAGGATCAAAAATGGTTTTTAAAACCTTAACGATTTTCTCTCCTAATGCATTGGTATCTATTGTCTCTTCAGCCATAATCAGTTGAGTTGTGTTTGAAACGCAATCGCGTACATTTTAATTTGTTTTATCATTGAAACCAATCCGTTTGCTCGGGTTGGTGATAAATGTTCTTTTAATCCAATTTGATCGATAAAAGAGGTGTCGGCATCCAAAATCGCTTTGGGGTGTTGGTTTGAAAATGCACGAATCAGAATGGCAATTATTCCCTTCGTAATGATCGCGTCACTGTCTGCAGTAAATTGTAATTTATCTTTTTCTAATTCGGCGTGAACCCACACTTTGCTCTGACACCCTTTGATGATGTTATCGTCTGTTTTAAACTCAGTAGCAATCAAAGGAAGGGATTTCCCTAATTCGATCATGTATTCGTAGCGTTGCATCCAATCTTCAAAAAGACTGAATTCCTCAATAATTTCTTGTTGAATTTCTTGTATCGTCATAGCTGCTTAAAGATACGATTTATTGCAACATCATCAGGGCACGTTTCAATGCATTGATCATGCGGTCTATTTCTTCTCGGGTGTTGTAAAAAGAAAACGATGCTCGGATGGTTCCTGGAATCTGGTAATAATCCATAATCGGCTGTGCGCAGTGATGTCCTGTACGAACAGCTACACCGAACTTATCCAAAATACTGCCGACATCATAGGGATGTAATCCTTTAACATTAAAGGAAACGACTGCCGTTTTTTGTGGGGCTTCCCCGTAAATTTGGACTCCCTCTATGGCTTTTAATGCAGAAGTAGCATATTCTAGAAGTTCATTTTCATAGGCGGCAATGCGGTCAAAACCTATTCCGTTCATGTAATCTAAAGCTGCGCCAAAAGCAATTCCTCCTGCGATGTTTGGGGTTCCCGCTTCAAATTTATGAGGCAAATCTGCATAGGTTGTTTTTTCAAAAGTAACCTCAGTAATCATTTCACCCCCACCTTGATAAGGAGGCAAGGCATTGAGTATCTCTTCTTTTCCGTAGAGTATCCCAACCCCTGTCGGACCGCAAAGTTTATGTGCAGAGGTTACATAAAAATCAACATTCAATGCTTGTACATCGGCTTTTATATGCGGAGCAGCTTGGGCGCCGTCAATTAAAACTTTTGCCCCCACTGCATGGGCTTGAGCAATTATATCTTCTATGGGATTAACCGTTCCCAATGCATTGGAAACATGATTGACAAAAACCAATTGCGTTTTTTCATTGACAAGAGATGCGAAAGCTGCCATGTCCAAGGTACCGTTTTGAGTCATGGGAATCACCTTGAGGATGGCTCCTGTTTTTTCACATAACATTTGCCATGGAACAATATTCGAATGGTGCTCCATCGCAGAAACCAACAACTCATCCCCTTGTTTTAATAGACTGGCATAACCAGAGGCTACGATATTGATGCTGTGCGTTGTCCCCGATGTGAGAATGATCTCGTGTGACTTTGCGGCATTAAAATGCGCCTGTATCTTTTGTCTGGCCTGCTCGTAGGCATCGGTTGCTTCTTGACTTAGACTATGAACACCACGATGAATATTTGCATTGTATCGGCTGTAGTAATCAACGATTACATCAATAACGGCCTGTGGGGTTTGTGAGGTGGCTGCATTGTCAAAATACACTAGAGGTTGTTGGTTGACTTCCCGGTTTAAGATCGGGAAATCAGCACGTATTTTGTCAATATCTAGTGCCTTATAAGTCATGTCCTAAATCGACGCCGAGCTTATTCGCTATCAGCTTATTGATTCGTGTTTTCAATGCTGGTATGGCTACACTTTCCAAAACATTATTTGCAAAAGCATAGGTCAGTAAACCTTTGGCCTCCTTTTTTGGAATGCCTCTAGAGCGCAAATAAAAGAGTGCATCTTCATCCAACTGCCCAATAGTACACCCGTGAGAACATTTTACATCGTCGGCAAAAATCTCTAACTGTGGTTTGGTGTTGATGGTGGCTTTGTCGTCCAACAAAATATTGTTGTTTTGTTGAAAGGCATTTGTTTTCTGAGCAATCTGATCTACATATATTTTTCCGTTAAACACCCCTACAGCTTTATCTGCAAAAATCCCTTTGTAATCTTGGTGACTTTCACAATTTGGCTGGGCGTGGTTTACAAGCGTATAATGATCTACATGCTGCTGATCTTCTATGATGGTTATCCCTTTCATGGTAGAATCTATATGCTCCCCTTCTTGATAAAAATTCAGATTATTACGGGTCAAATTCCCCCCAAAAGAGAAGGTATGCACTTTAACATGGCTATCGCGTTGCTGAGCAATGTAAGTGTTATCGATAAGCGTAGCGTCGTCTCTATCGTTTTGAATTTTGTAATAGTCTACCAAAGCATTTTGGGCTGCAAAAATTTCTGTAACAGCGTTCGTCAATACAGCATGAGAAGCTAGACTTTGATGTCTTTCAATGATTTGCACTTGCGCATTTTCTTCTGCAATGACCAAGGATCGTGGTTGCAACATAAAGTCGCCTTGTTTCCCGGTTGAGAAATGAATGATTTGGATGGGCTTTTCTGCGACAACAGATTTGGGAACATAAATGTAAGCCCCCTCACGTGCAAAGGATGTGTTTAATGCCGTAAGGCTCTCGTCTTTTTTCGCTATCTGATTGAAGTACTTTTCAATGACCGATTTATACTTGGGTTTGCTCAGCGCCGCTGAAAGTAAACAAACGTCTATCCCTTCGTGGGTGGTGTCAGACAAAAATGGGCTGTAAACACCGTCGATAAAAACAACTTTGTACGAATCTATTTCATACAAAAAGTATTTTTTTACGTCTTTTAGTTCAATCGTTGTTTCCGCTTTTGGAAAAATGCTGTAGTCCTTTTTTAAAACTTTAGCCAAAGATGTGTACTTCCAAGCTTCCTCTTTTTTGGAAGGAAAACCGAGATCTTCAAAGGTCTTTAAACTTTCTGTACGCAAGTTGTGTACCGGAGCGCTTAGGTCCAACTCCTGCTCCATGACAAGAAAAGACGAAAGTAATTTTTCTTTTAATTCCATCTTAGCCAAGCTCTTGTTTTATCCAATCGTAGCCTTTGGCTTCCAATTCGTGAGCCAATTCTTTGGTTCCAGATTTCACAATGCGTCCGTTGTATAAAACATGCACAAAATCAGGAACGATATAGTCCAATAATCGCTGGTAGTGCGTAATAACCACTACAGCATTGTCGTCGCTTTTTAGCTTATTTACCCCATTGGCTACAATTTTTAATGCATCAATGTCCAAGCCGGAATCTGTTTCATCTAAAATGGCCAATTTGGGTTCTAACATGGCCATTTGAAAAATCTCATTTCGCTTTTTCTCTCCTCCAGAAAATCCTTCGTTCAAAGAGCGCGAAAGAAATTTAGAATCAATCTCGAGTAAAGCCGCTTTTTCACGAATCTTTTTCAACATCTCATTGGCGGGCATGTCTTCCATCCCTTGTGCTTTTCGTGATGCGTTGATAGCTGTTTTAATGAAGTTTGTTACTGTTACCCCAGGGATTTCTACAGGGTACTGAAAAGATAAAAATATTCCTTTATGAGCGCGTTCCTCGGCGTCTAAATCTGCCAAATTTTCTCCGTCAAATTCAAGGCTGCCTTTTTCTACTTCGTAATCTTCGTGTCCTGCAATTACGGTAGACAAGGTACTTTTTCCAGAACCATTCGGTCCCATAATGGCGTGCACTTCCCCGGGATTTACCTGTAAGTTTATCCCTTTTAAAATTTCTTTTTCTTCTACACTAGCATGTAGGTCCTTTACTGTAAGCATATAGTCTATAAATTACCCTACGGATCCTTCGAGGGAGATTTCTAATAATTTTTGTGCCTCAACAGCAAACTCCATAGGAAGTTTATTGAGGACTTCTTTACTGAATCCATTGACAATTAAGGCAATGGCTTTTTCGGTATCGATACCCCTTTGGTTGCAATAGAATATCTGATCTTCACCAATCTTACTCGTGGTTGCTTCGTGTTCTATTTGGGCCGAATTGTTTCGGGCTTCGATGTAGGGGAAGGTATGTGCACCACAATCATTTCCCATCAATAAAGAATCGCATTGTGAAAAATTTCGTGCATTCTTTGCTTTGGGGTTGACCTGGACCAAACCGCGATAACTGTTCTGTGATTTTCCCGCTGAAATTCCTTTGGATATAATCGTAGAACGGGTGTTTTTCCCCAAGTGTATCATTTTTGTTCCGGTATCGGCTTGTTGGAAATTATTGGTGACCGCTATAGAATAAAATTCTCCTATTGCATTATCTCCTTTCAAGATACAGGAAGGGTATTTCCAAGTAACTGCAGAACCGGTTTCGACCTGTGTCCAAGATATTTTGGAGTTCGTATGGCAAATACCGCGTTTTGTTACAAAGTTAAATACACCCCCTTTTCCTTCTTTATCTCCAGGAAACCAATTCTGTACTGTTGAATATTTTATCTCGGCATCGTCTAAAGCGATAAGCTCTACACAAGCCGCATGCAGTTGGTTTTCATCTCGGGAAGGAGCCGTACAGCCTTCCAGGTAAGAAACATAGCTTCCCTCATCTGCAATGACAAGAGTGCGTTCAAATTGTCCTGTACCGGCTTGATTGATTCTAAAATAAGTGGATAACTCCATCGGGCAGCGTACTCCTTTTGGGATGTAACAAAAAGAGCCGTCTGAAAACACTGCAGAATTTAAGGCTGCATAAAAATTGTCTTTGGGTGGAATGACCGATCCAATGTATTTTTTCACCAGCTCTGGGTGCTCTTTAATGGCCTCAGAAATAGAGCAAAAAATGATGCCTTTTTCTGCCAGGGTATCCCGAAAAGTGGTCGCTACGGAAACAGAGTCCATAACGATATCCACAGCTACCCCTGCCAACTTTTTTTGCTCATCCAAAGAGATGCCTAATTTATTGAAGGTGTCCAGTAACTCTGGGTCTACTTCATCCAAGCTTTCGTATTTGTCTTTCTTTTTTGGAGCAGAGTAATAAGAAATTGCCTGAAAATCGGGCTTCTCATAATTGACGTTTGCCCATTCAGGCTCTTCCATTTCTTTCCAAGCTGCAAAAGCATTTAAACGCCACTGGGTCATCCATTCCGGCTCTTCTTTGCGTTTGGAAATGGCACGCACGATATCTTCATTCAATCCTACTGGAAAGGTATCCGACTCGATGTCGGTATAAAACCCATACTCGTATTCTTTCGTCTCGAGTTCTTTCTTTAACTCTTCTTCCGTATACGCCATAACATCATTTTTTTAGAGTGAAAAGCTCTCGCCACAACCACAGGTTCTATTGGCATTAGGGTTGTTAAACACAAAACCCTTTCCATTGAGTCCGCCAGAATATTCCAGTGTTGTTCCCAAAAGATATAAAAGACTTTTTTTATCCACCACAATCTTTACGTTGTTGTCTTCAAAAAGACGGTCATCCTCCAATTGCGCTTTGTCAAATTTTAAATCGTATGACAAACCAGAGCATCCTCCACTTTTTACCCCAACACGAACATAATCCTCTTGAGGGTCAAAGCCGTCCTCTTGCATCAAGGCAGCTACTTTTTGTTTTGCGGCGGTAGAGACTTTTATCATGAATCTTTTCTTTCTCTAATTTAGTGCAAATATAGGCTATTTGTGGGATTTTCTACGAAAGAGTACTATAGATTAAGCAAATGGAACAATTACAATTCCGAATCCCATTGGGCGATAAAAATATCCTTATCTCCCTGGTTATTTTCAAAATGCCCCGTTTGGCTTTCTGTACTGCCCACAACTAAGATTGCACCCCCTGGGCGTTGCAGTATTGCATGGGCAAAATCTTCTCCTTCGCCACCAAAAGAAATGCGTTGTAGGGGTAAAAAATTCTCCCCCAAATGCGCGACAAAAATGTCATTTTCGCCTTGGTTATTTTGCGCGTCCAAATCATTGCTTCTCGAATACCCCGTAATCCAAAGCTGATTGTTGTGAGAAACTAGGTCCCGACCCAAATCAAAATCCGTTCCCCCGTAACTGTATTCACCTCTAAAGTTTCCATCTGTATCCATTACCAATAGCCAAATGTCGGAACTGCCCAAAGGAGCACTGACGTCTTGATCTTGACTAAAAGAATTCCCTAAAATACAGAGCAACCCATCTTCGCGTTGCACAATAGCATTGGCACCGTCTATGGCAGCACCGCCAAAGGAACGCTCCCAAATCATGGTCCCGGTTGAACTTAATTTTATCACCCATACATCATATCCCCCCTTGGGGTTAGAAACATCCACGTCATCACTTTCTGAAGTGCCGACAAGGATGTATTCACCAGAATCCAATTGAAGGGCGTCATAGGAGCGATCGTTGTTGGTGCCCCCAAAATAACGACGCCACTCGATCCCTCCTTGTGCATCAATTTTATGGCACCAAAATTCACCTACCCCGTGCCTGCTGCTAGAGGGACGGTTTTTTTTTGTGCTGCCCTGGCCTTGCGAAGCCGTAACGTCCAAGAAACCATTGAAAAACAACCCCCCATCTTGTGTGGCAATTAAATTGTAGGCATGGTCGTGCCCTAAAAACCCATAACTTCTTTCCCAAAGAATTTCTCCTTGGGCGTCTACACGCACCACCCAATTGTCGTGTTGTCCTTGGTTTTGAGAAGCATCTCCATCACTACTCATCGAATATCCTAAAAGAGCATATCCCCCAGAAGACAGCTCTACCAGCGCGTGCCCCCTATCATCTGCACTCCCACCATAGGTATGGTGCCATTCTAAATCTCCATTAGGGTCAAACTTTAATAGCAAGAGATCACTGACCTCTTCCGTTTTACCCACCCAATCTCCATCGATACTCTTGGTGTTTCCCAAAACGGCAAACCCACCGTCAGCTGTATTGATAAGGGCATGGGCAATGTCTTCGTTACTCCCACCATACAATGCAAGACGCTTCCGTTCCTTTTTTGTGTTTTTTGCATCTGGAAGCAAGGGCTCATGTTTAGCACATGCCAATAAAAACAGGAAAACAAAGAAGCTGAAATAGCGCATTTACTCTTCGGAACGTTTTACCAAATACAATCCACCCTCTATATCGCTAATGGCAATTACCCCACTTTCAAAAAACGGATACACATTCCAAACCCCATCAAAATTGGTGTAATTGTTGCTTGGATAAGTGTCAAAAAAACGTTCTTCTGTCATGTTACCATTCGCAATGTCCTGAACATTGATCTCACGAAAACCTGCACTGTAATTAGACAAAAAATAAGCGTCTCCTTTTACATAACCGTTATGATCAATGGCGGCCGTAGGACCCAAATAGGTATGGTGCAATACAGGTTGATCCAAATCGCTAAGATCAAAGACCAAAGTTTTAGTTCGGTTTCCATAATTAGATTCATCCAGTTCATCGCCTAAATAGGCATAGCGGTGCTCAGGATCCATCCAGGTTTGATGGGTATAGCCGCCATTAGAATACACAGCACTGGAGAGCAAGCGTGGAGCAGACTTATCTGTCACATCTACGATAACCAACTGATTATTGCTACCGCCGTCACTGTTGCTTCCCAAAAGAATTTCTTTTCCTATATGTTCCGTATCGGGGCCATTGTAGGTAATAATGTGCGCATCGTGGGAATAAGAAGACTCGGCATACCCCCCTACTGGAGTAGGCTGGGTAGGGTTTTGAAGGTCAATAAAATAAGGGCCACCAGAATGTTCGCTAGAACCAATGACGTACGCAAAACCACTCGTTTCATTGATGGCAATGTTGTGGGCACTCCCAAAGGTTTGTAATATTCCGTCTGCAGTAAAAGTTTCTCGGTGGGTCAAATTTCGCAATCGTGTTAAATCAAACACCTGCAATCCATGTCCAAAAGCTTCGCTGACAATATAGGCATGATTGTTATATACTTTTACATCTCGCCATATACTCGCCACCGTTTGCGTTGGTAATTTCCCAAGGTAAACGGGTGCTCGAGGATCAGAAATATCGATAAAAGCCACCCCATTATCCAGCCCTTGCAAAACGTACTCTTTTCCGGAATCAGGATCTGTCCATCCCCAATTGTCATTGAGGGTATTTGCTGAAAAATAGTCTGCTGGGATATGACTTATAAGGTCATAGCCGTTACAAGGGTACTCCCCAGCCAGTCCCGCTTCACAAGGAACGCGATCAAAAGGAAAGGGTTCTAAAGGAATGCGCATCGTATCTGGGGTCGTTACAACCACCACATCGTCGATGTCTACTGCAGGAATGGGATCTTCTTCAGGAGTTGATTTGCATGAAACCAAAAAAACGAAGCCTAGAAGTAAAGTCTTTTTCATCATAAAATTCGGGCTAATTTAATAAATATAAATTGAGCAATAAACGTACCAAAAGCATAGAAAAGTAGGGTGTAATTGCAAAATAGGGTACTTTTGTCCCATGTTTGAAAACAAGAGTACACAGAGAACACCCATTGACCAGTTGGGCGAGTTTGCATTGATTAAAAAAATTACGGAAAACTTTTCCCTACAGCAAGACAGCACCCAAAAGGGGATTGGGGACGATGCGGCCGTGATACAGCACAAAGAAGAAACCGTAGTCAGCACAGACTTGTTGGTGGAAGGAGTTCATTTTGACCTCAGCTATGTCCCGTTAAAGCATTTGGGCTATAAAGCGGTGGTGGTGAATCTTTCAGACATTTATGCCATGAATGCAACACCTAAACAAATAACGGTTTCAATGGCCCTTTCAAACCGTTTTCCACTAGAAGCGGTAGAAGAACTTTATGAAGGAATTCGTTTGGCGTGTTCGCAGTACAAAGTAGATTTAGTAGGTGGAGATACAACCAGCTCTACTACTGGCTTACTCCTATCTGTTACAGCACTGGGAGAAGCTCAAAAAAATAAAATCGCTTACAGAAGCGGAGCACAAGAAAATGACCTTGTTGTTGTTTCCGGAGATTTGGGTGGCGCCTATATGGGCCTTCAAATATTGGAACGTGAAAAAGCCGTTTTTAAAGTCAACCCAAAATCACAACCCGATTTGTCTCAATACACCTATTCTGTAGGCAGACAATTAAAACCCGAAGCCCGAAAAGACGTTATTGAATTACTCGAAAGTCTAGACATACAACCCACCGCAATGATTGACATTAGCGACGGTTTATCTTCAGAACTGTTGCATTTGGCAGAGCAATCTGGGAAAGGCTTACAGATCTATGAAGACAAAATCCCAATTGATCCTGAGGTGATTCGTATTGGCGAAGAATTTAATTTGAACCCTGCTACGATCGCCTTGAATGGAGGCGAAGATTACGAGTTATTGTTTACAGTAAAACAAGCAGATTTTGAAAAGA
>CBFIJA010000051.1:0-11152 GCA_965662875.1 Candidatus Arcticimaribacter sp. | reverse complement strand
AAGATTTAGCGGTTAAATTTATGTATTTTTATATCCTGAAGATACTAAGAAACATGGACAACAAAGGGACGTTACTACTGGATGCCGAAAAAATAAAACTCAGCACGCGAAGAATTGCCTTTCAAATTTTAGAAAGCAACTTTTCGTCTTCAGAGGTTCACTTGGTCGGCATAGAAAAAAACGGAGTAATCTTTGGGCAGCGCATCAAAAAAATTCTCGAAGAAATCGCTCCCTTTAAAATTCATTTTTCCGCTTTGACGATAGACAAAAAAAATCCTATTGCTCCCATAACGTGCTCACAAGACTTACACAAAATGGAAAGCATGTCAATGGTCGTCATTGATGATGTTTTAAATACAGGCAGTACCCTAATGTACGCTGTAAAATACCTTTTGGATTTTCCGGTTAAACAATTAAAAACAGCGGTTCTGGTTAACCGAAACCATAAAAAATATCCCATAAAAGGGGATTTTAAAGGCATCTCTCTTTCTACCTCCATAAATGAGCACATTGAGGTTATTTTTGACAGCGAAAAAGAAGGTGTTTATCTAAGCTAAGGCTGCTTGGATTTCTTCGGCTATAGCGGATGGAGAAAGACTGTCTGTTGTGACCTTAATTTGAGCCTTTTGATAAAATGGGGAACGCTCAAACAAATGCTTTCCAATAAACTCTGTCAACGCTTCCAATGAAGAAACATGACTTATCAAGGGGCGCTGTGCTTTTTCCGGGAAAAGTCTTTTTGCCAATGCTGGAATGCTGGTATGCAAATAAACGGAAGCGTGAGGCGAAGTGACTATTTTCTCCATCGTATCGAAATAGCAGGGGGTTCCGCCCCCTAAGGAAATCACCGCTGGAGTGCTTGATTGAACCATCTCTTTTACCGCTTTATATTCGCGTTTTCGAAATACAATTTCTCCATCGTCTTGGAAAATCTCGCTAATCGTCTTACCCTGCTGATTTTCAATATATTCATCCAAATCCACATAAGGTAGATCAAGACTTTGCGACAGTTTCTTTCCAACGGTAGACTTACCGCATCCCATGTAGCCAATAAGAAAAATTGAATTCAAACTTTTTTTTTGTGCAGGTCAAATTTAGCCATTTAGTTCTTGAATAATTAATATTTGCACGTATATTTGCAGCCTCAAAAAGTAACGACTTGGTAGCTCAGTTGGTAGAGCATCTCCCTTTTAAGGAGAGGGTCCTGGGTTGAGGGCCTAGTGGGAGTTAAATCCCGTGGAAGTTCGAGTCTTCTCGTGCGCACATTTATCCCCCCCGTTTTTTTTATCCGTTATTTTTACGTAACTTCGTTTAAGCTTTCTATTTGAAGATTAGACACATGAAAAGGATAAAGAACAGCTTTAGTATCAAGAATTTAGAGAATATCTCTGGGATTAAAGCGCACACCATCCGGATTTGGGAGAAACGATACAACCTCCTGTCCCCTGAAAGGACAGACACCAACATCCGCAGATACTCACTCGACAGCCTTAGAAAGCTATTGAACATCACTTTACTTTACAATCACGGCTTTAAAATTTCAAAAATTGCAAATTTAGAGGAGCAAGAAATTCCCTTCTTGGTGCGCGATATTGCTTTAAAGTCAAATTCAGAGCAAGTATCCATCAATGCCTTCAAACTCTCTATGGTCAATTTTGACACTGTTATGTTTGATGCAACATTTGATGAGCTGATGAATAATAAAGATTTTGATTTTATCTTCATGCAAATCTTTATTCCCTTGATGAGTGAATTGGGGATTTTATGGCAAACCGGGGCGATATCTCCATCGCACGAGCATTTTATCACCAATCTTATCAAACAAAAAATACACATACAAACAGAACTCATTCAACGAAAAAATACACACACAAACAACGTATCTTCTTTTGTTTTGTATTTGCCGGAGAATGAAATTCATGAGTTGAGTATATTGTATCTGAATTATCACATTCTCAGCAGAGGATTTAAAACTGTTTTCTTGGGACAATCTGTTCCGACATCCAGTTTAAAAACGATTTTGAGCTACAGTGAAAACCTACATTTTGTAACGTATTTAACCGTAGAACCCAATCGTGAGGAGATTATAGAATACCTGAATGATTTTCAGTCCAATATTCTAGATGATACAGATTCAAAACTATCAATTTTCGGACCGCAAACGCAATACATCATTGATGCGGACCTCCCTCCTAACATTCACGTTTACACACAAATTCAGCCTTTTTTAAAGGAGCAGCTTCAGATCGAAGTTTTTGTTTAACTTTTTTGTATATTTATTAAAAAAAACGTTGCTTGCTTCAACGTGGATTGCGATAACTATATGAAAAATTTATTTGATCAAGTTTCAAGAGATTGTAGCCGAGCGGTCACCGTGGCTTACAGCACCTCCTTTTCCTTGGCAACAAAAATGTTGCATCCAAGCATTCGAAAAGACATATATAACATTTATGGGTTTGTTCGCTTTGCAGACGAGATTGTAGACAGTTTTCACGACTACAACAAAAAAGATCTTTTAGACCGTTTTGAAGAAGATTTGTATCATGCACTGGAAGATAAAATCAGCTTGAATCCCATACTGAATTCTTTTCAAGAGACTTACAACAACTACACCATCGATCGAAGTTTGGTTGAGGCTTTTATGCAAAGTATGCGTTGGGATCTCGACAAAAAAAATTACTTAACCCAAGACGACTACAAGGCTTATATCTATGGATCTGCCGATGTGGTGGGTCTAATGTGCCTAAAAGTGTTTGTCAAAGGAGATCAAGACAAGTACGATTCCTTGAAATCTTCGGCGATGGCGCTGGGTTCTGCTTTTCAAAAGGTTAACTTTTTACGCGATTTAAAAGCAGATTTAGAAGGATTAGAACGCTCTTATTTCCCAGAAGTAAACCTTAGAGAGTTCACAGATCAAGACAAAGTGAAAATCATCCAAGAAATTGACGAGGACTTTAGACTTGGATTAGAAGGGATTTTTCGCCTCCCAGATGAAGCGCGTTTTGGTGTTTATACTGCCTATAAATACTACTATAAACTTCTTAAAAAATTAAAACGAACGCCCTCTAAAAAAATTAAAAATGCTAGAATTCGCGTTCCAAATTATCAAAAAATGAGTGTCCTTGCTCGTTCTTACGTCAACTACCGCTTCAACTTACTCTAACAGCTCTATGGAAATCATTCTTTGGATTGTAATTTACATCGTCACGTTTATCTTTATGGAATTTATGGCTTGGTTTTCACACAAGTACATTATGCATGGCTTTTTATGGTCTTTACACAAGGACCATCACAAAAAAGATCACAGCTCATGGTTTGAACGTAACGATTTCTTTTTCACCTTTTATGCAGCCATCAGTATTGTATTAATGGTGCTTTGGGGAGAATATGGTTTTTGGGCAGGCTTTCCTATGGCAGCGGGCATATTTACCTATGGCGCAACTTACTTCTTGGTGCACGATATTTTTATTCACCAACGGTTTAAAATTTTTCGCAATACCGATAATCGATATGCTAAGGGCTTAAGAAGAGCGCATAAAATCCACCACAAAAATATTCATAAAGAAGGTGGAGAATGTTTTGGAATGTTATGGGTACCACGCAAATATTTTCGCTAGGACTTTGTCTTTAGCCAATCATTTTTAAACTCACATTCTCGATTGGCCTTGTTGACATTGACATAGGTGTCTTCAATTTTCTCTTCCATCCATTTCTGTATGGTTTTCAATTGTTTGTCTTTCAATGCCAATTCTTTTATACGCGAATAATCTTGGGAGTAATCTGCAGTGTGTTCTGGATATCGCCTAACTACTTTTAATAGTTTGTATTTTTTAGCTCCAGATTGGTCTTCATCAAGAAGTGGAAATGAAATTTCACCTTCTTGAAGATTTTTAATTTGATTGTACAAAATAGGATCCATTTTCGTCAGTTCAAAACGGGTGTCTCCAGTTACAGGGTTAACTATAACCCCTTTGTTGTTACGCGTTTCTTTTTCATCTGAGAAATTATATGCCGCATTTTCAAAGGTGAGCTCTTCTTCCAATAGACGGGTGCGAAGGGTATCCAGTGTTTTTTTTGCTTCTCCCAAAGTAAGGTTACTGATGTTGGGTGTTAAAAGAATGTGACGAACGTCTACCTCCTGCCCTTTAATCTTGTCGACGGTTAATATATGCCACCCAAAATCGGTTTTAAAGGGTTCAGACACCTCACCTTCTTGAAGGCTAAAGGCAACGTCTCGAAACTCTTTTACCATGCGGGGACGTTTTCGATGTAAAGTATACAACCCACCATTGGCTCTAGAGCCAGGATCTTGTGAATACAAAATCGCTTTCGAAGAAAAACTAAGACCGCGTTCTTCCACATCATTTTTAAAGCTATTTAGCTGATTTAAAATCCGTTCTTTTTCTTCTTCACTTACCTCTGGTTCTATGACAATCTGTGCGATTTCAATTTCAGTACCAAAAACAGGCAATTCACTTTCCGGAATGGATTCAAAAAACACACGTACCTCTTCTGGAGTAATTTCTACCCCCTCTACAATTGTAGATTGCATCATTGAAGAAAGTTTCTGCACCTTATTGATTTGAAACAATTCTTCTCTAAAACTAAACTCATCTGGTTTGTTGTAAAATTCAAGAACCTTTTCAAGGCTGCCCAACTGCTGTGTAAAGTATTCTATGCTTTGATCTACATAGCTATAAACTTCAGCATCACTGACTTCCAAACTGTCTTGTATGGCGTGATGAGCGTACAATTTATCTTCCATCAGTTTCCCCAACAACTCGCAACGGCTTACTCCTTTGGTAGAGATCCCTTGAGACTCCATATCGGCCACCGTTTTGTCTATGTCTGAATCGAGAATGACATAATCCCCTACCACAGAAAGCACTCCATCCAGCTTAATACGTTGTGGATTTACTTCTTGAGCAACTAATGGAAAGGTCAATAAAAAGCTGAGGGAAACAAGTAGATTATTGGTAAACTTCAAATTTTTTTGTTTGTATGGCATCTTTCAATATTTCTTGATCAAACTGTTTGATAAAATCAATTTTCTTTCGGTTGAACACTATCCGTTTAATGGTGTTCTTTATGGTGTGATAAGGCGCTTCATCGTTACGTCTCTTCACATCGTTTACGAAGAGCAAATATACCTCTAATGCATCTTCGGCATAAAAGAATTGTGATTTTTTTAAGTATTCTTCATAACTGTTCTTTTTAACAGCGGGCAAAAGCTTTTGAAATTCTCGTTTTGACATCCATAAACTGTCGGTTAAGTCAAACCGATTGAAATGATAATTAAGGGAATCCAAATACACGAAGTCAGCCTCATCAAAACGTTTAAAACGAACGGCGATTTCTTTTAAATCTGAATTTACAATGGGCAAAACGATGTATCGCAATTGGAGCATGTCTTCATTGAGTCTGAAATTGGTTTTATTCGCCTCATAATATTCTCGCACTTCTTTTTCTGTAATCAAAGTATCTATCAATGATTTTACAACATTTTCTTTGTAGGTGCGTGCCCACAGGTCAAACTTATACTCTGCAACTAGAGCATTGAGTTCGTCTTGAGTTTCTTGTTTTAAGTTTAATTCTGCTTTGCCAAAAAGCAACTGCTTTTTTGCCCAGTTGTTGATGTAATTGTCTAACCAAACCAAACTGTCTTGTCTTGAAAGATTTTGAGGCATTTCTGCCGAAATTTCTGAACGATATAGGTAGGATGTTCCTGCTCTAGCAATAACTTCATCCAAGGTAGCTGTAGTTAATCTATCGCAAGAAATAATACCTGTTAAAATGAAAAGAAGACAAAAAAAGAAGGAACTATTTTTCATGTTTAAAATGGATCTGTTGTTGGTTTTTTAGCAACGAAAAAATTAAAATTTATTGTGCTTAGAAGCTAATTTGTTTATTTAATTTTTAATAACTTTCATAAGTTATTGATTATCATTAATTTAATTGTTGATAATAAATTTTTTATTAACAATTAAAGCTGTAAATTGCAGTGTTATATTTAATGTATGAAAAAAACGTTGTTTAGTGTCCTCTTGTTAAGCACTATTGTCTTGCCCTTGACAACAACATTTTCAGCCCCTAAAATTAGCCAAAATTCTCGTAGTATTTCTCAAATTTCGACACAAGAAGTTGTTTCGCTTCTTTATGAGAATCAAACCCTGTACATCGATGGACTTACAGGACTCGGCATGGTGAAGATTTACACCATTATTGGCAATGAAATTGCATCTTATGACAACGTAAATCTTTCAGATTTTCGAACTTCTATTGCTTTAGAAAGCAAAACCATGTACATTGTTCGCGTGATAACCAACAACGAGGTGAAAACCTTTAAACTGGTAGCGCGATAATCAGTTTGACTTATCGGCTATAGTTTGGTGCTTCTTTTGTTATTTGAATGTTGTGTGGATGACTTTCACGAATTCCAGAGGCCGTAAGCTGAACGAACTGTGCTTTCTCCTTAAGCGCTTCAATATTCGCAGCACCACAATATCCCATTCCGGCTTTTAGGCCTCCTAAGAATTGATGAATGCTTTCAAATAGTTCTCCTTTGTATGGAACTCTACCGACAATGCCTTCAGGCACAAGTTTTTTAATGTCGTCTTCGACGTCTTGGAAATACCGATCTTTACTCCCTTTCTTCATGGCCTCAACAGAGCCCATACCGCGGTAAGATTTGAATTTACGCCCTTCATAGATGATGGTTTCCCCGGGAGATTCTTTTGTGCCTGCCAAAAGAGACCCTAGCATAACACAATCTGCACCCGCTGCAATGGCTTTTGGAATGTCTCCGGTGTAGCGAATTCCACCGTCTGCAATGATGGGAACACCGCTTCCTTTAATGGCTCTAGCCACTTGCAAGACTGCAGACAATTGAGGATATCCTACTCCGGCAATGATGCGAGTGGTGCATATAGAACCTGGACCAATACCTACTTTTACGGCATCTGCGCCATTTTCCACCAAGTATTTAGCGGCTTCGCCCGTAGCTACATTTCCAACAACAACGTCTAGCTCAGGGAAACTTTCTTTTACTTTCTTTAGCACATGAACGACCCCTTGGGTATGGCCATGAGCAGTATCGATGACAATAGCATCGACTCCTGCTTTTACCAAGGCTTCTGTCCGCTCTACAGCATCTGCAGTAACCCCTACCGCAGCAGCCACACGCAAACGCCCATAACTGTCTTTATTGGCATACGGCTTGGTGGTGTGCTGTGTGATGTCCCGAAATGTAATGAGTCCCACAAGAGTGTTATGGTCGTCTACAACGGGAAGTTTTTCTATTTTATGATTTTGCAAAATCTCTTCGGCATCAGACAATGATGTGCCCTTTTTTACCGTAATAAGATTCTCATCGGTCATGACCTCTGTAATGGGGCGCGCGTTATTTTTTTCAAAACGCAAATCACGATTGGTAACAATTCCCTTTAGCTTTCCATGATCATCCACGATTGGAATTCCACCGATCTTATAGGTGGCCATGTTTTGCTTTGCATCCTCAACTATGGCGGATAAGGTTAAGGTTACTGGATCTAAAATCATTCCAGACTCTGCCCGCTTTACCGTCCGCACTTTGTCTGCTTGTTGCGCAATGGTCATGTTTTTATGCAATACACCTATGCCCCCTTCCCGCGCCATAGCAATGGCCATTTTACTTTCCGTAACGGTGTCCATAGCTGCAGAAACGATAGGAACATTAAGGGTTATGTTTCGCGTAAAATTCGATTGGATGTTTACTTCTCTGGGAAGAACTTCTGAATAGGCAGGCACCAACAAAACGTCATCGTATGTTAGTCCTTGTTCTATGAATTTTGAGTCTTGAGGTGTCATGTGCAACCGTTGAGAATTAGTTGCGAACAAAAATAAGGAAAATATAGGTTTAAATCCCGTTTATTCTTCAATAATTGGTTTACTGAAGATAGCGTGTAGTACCAAGGCAGTACCTAAGGTGTAGCTCAAGGTCATCAAGATGCCCGATAGCATAACGATGTAGGAAAAAAAGGAGAGGCCTTTCCACAAAGCATAGATACCACCAAAAGTAGTGAGCACAGATATAAAAGGTTCTATGCTTAAAAAAGTTTTTAACCAAACGGGGGCTTGTGTTCCCCAAACAAGAATGCCTAAAAGAACAAATACAAAAGAAAGCGATAAAATGTGGGTATGGATTATCGTGAGCATTTCACGCTTCCCCTTTTTAAACTTAAGGGTTTCAATTTCTTTTGCACTTTCTTCATTTCCATTATAGTTTTCTATGATGCCCTGGGGAGTTGTACTTTCGGTTTGGCTTACAAAGCTAAGACCCGTAAAATATCCTACGGTCAAACAAAGAATAAAGGAAAATAAAAAGCGCTTTAGGGGTTTACTGAGATTGCGAATGACAAAATCAAAACGCTTCATTACAACAAGTCTTGCGTTTTGTATGTTCTAAGATTTTCAAGAACATAGTTTAAAGACTGCGTCATGGACTGCACAGATATGGTTGCACCTGAAATGGCGCTAATGCTTTCCCCATAAACAAAAGGAGAATCTTTGGGATGAGAGATGAACTGTGACAACCAGCGTTTGTTGGCAATTTCTCCGCCATAGTCTTCTCTGTAGATGAGAACCTTGGCTTTTTTGAGGTTTAAATCTGTATCAAAAAGTACAAGATATTCAAATGAATCGGTCTTGCTGGGGGCTGTTCCAAGAAAGGCATAGCCCAAAGCTTCTTCGTTGTTTTTGATTTGAAAAAGCGTATGATCAATCAAAAATGGATGCTCTTTAATCGCTAATTCCTTCGCGTCAAGTGTAAATTGTTCGGCGTCAAAAACAGCAGTGATTTCTTTGCGTACTTTCTTCTGTATGTACTTGGCAATCATAGAACTGTCTCCTCCAGAGTTCCAGGAAATTAAGCTCATGCTTCCTAAGAAAATCAGAAAAATGAAAGAAAATTTACGCATCAGTTTGGTTTTGAGTACAAATATATTTTAGGAACAACTAGTATGCAAATTTATTTAGACTTAATTTAAATAAAAATTAGAACCACGCGCCTACACCCACGTTAAACTGTCCAAAAGTGTCGTTCCCAAGGGCTGTTGCTTTTCTTTGATAATCCATTTTAAATACGGTTCCTGGAGACATGTGATAACTGAATCCTGTCGTCCATTCTTTGCGGTGATAGGCTAAATTCTTTTGAAGAGAAGCTTCCACTTCTTTATGGGTATTGTAGTCTTCGTAGCGAACAAAAAGATCCAAACGCTGACGGTTGCTTATTGGAAGTACATTGAATGCAGCTTCAAGATAATACCCGCCTAAGGTACTTCCAAGGTCGCGTCCTGTTAGGGTGTTATAGGCTGCTACGTCTTTTAGATTGGCATGGGTGAATTGCCCCCTTGCGCTGAACTTATTTTTTCGGTAACGTGCATCTGCAGTGAGCATGGAAACTCCGATATCCGACCCTACTATTTCATTTTGACCGTCTACGGCTTGCGTTCTTCCTTGATACCCAGCTAAACCTAAACGCAAATTAGGAATACCATAGTAATCCAGCTTTGCTGAAAAATTAAATTGATCCACAGTAGACTCTGCCCCTTTTTGTCGTCCTCCGCGTAAACCGTTCGAGCCTTTTAGCTTCCCGTCATTCCCGTCGTGAGAAAGGAAGCCATTGAAGATGTAGGCTTGGTAACGGAGCCCAATGGCGTCAATCCTTCCGGAAGCACCAATCCCTATTTCCCGCCAGGTTGTCGGGATGATTTTATTGTCCATGCTGGGACGTTCAACCCCATTAAAAGTAGTTGGTTCGTGAAATTCGTTGATGATCCCCATAGGAACAAGCATCAACCCAGCACGTAAGTTTAGGCCGTTGGCAACCGAATAATTTACAAACGCCTGTTCTACATACACTTCTTTTACGTGTTCGTACTCTATCTCTGTAACAAACTGAACCCGCTCATCAAACTTGTACCCAAAAAGCATCACCAAACGCTGAACGTCTAATTCTCCATTGCTAGCTTCAGGTTGATTGTAAAGAATTTCTGCATAGCCCCCAATGGTCACCCCCTGAGGAACAGCGGTAAGATTATTCAATATTTTTTGATATCCGTTAATTTGTTGCTGACCGTAAGTCGAGTCTGATACGGTCGGATTAACAATAATATTGGTTTGAGCCTGAGAAAATGTAAAACCTAGAATTATAAATGCAACTGAGAAACGTAATTTCATCATACTTATTTAGACTTATTAAAAATAATGGTGCAAATATACAGTCTGGTTTTATAAGAACCAATATTATTTAGAATAAATTTAAATAAAGGTTTTTAAGGCTTGATTGTACGCATTTTCAAAGGCTAAAACATCATAGTTGTGTTCTATTTTTTGCTGAGAAAGATAGCTAATGAGTTTTTCAGTAGGCATATTTCCTACCAGTTCATCTTTGGCCATTGGGCATCCGCCATACCCTTTTATAGCACCGTCAAAACGTCTACACCCAGCAGTATAGGCAGCTTCTATTTTTATTAAAGCTTGATCTTGCAGCGTGTGTAAGTGCGCCCCAAGTTCTAGCTCGGGAAATTGTGGAACCAAAACTGAAAACAAGTTATGGATGTCTTCATGTTTTGCACTTCCCACAGTGTCAGAAAGATTTAAAATACTGACCCCTATATCCGCTAAACGCTGCACCCAAGAAGCAACAAGCGTATACGACCATGGATCTCCGTAAGGATTTCCAAATCCCATCGACAAATAGACCACCAATTCCTTTTTGCTTTTTTCTGTCAATCGAACCAAATCTTCTAAAAAGAGAACAGAATCTGCAATGGTTTTATGTGTATTGCGCATTTGAAAATTTTCAGAAATGGAAAAAGGATAACCGACGCAATCCACTTTTGGGTGCGCACAAGCCTCTTCTGCCCCGCGTGCATTGGCAACAATCACCAAAAACTTACTTTTTCCTTTTGATTTGTCTACAGCGTCCAAGACCTGTACTGTATCGGCCATTTGGGGAATGGCTTTGGGGGAAACAAAACTTCCCAAGTCTAGAGTATCGTACCCTACTTTTAAAAGGGAATTTATATAAGACACTTTTTGCGCCGTTGGAATCCACGTTTTGATTCCTTGCATTGCGTCCCGGGGACATTCAATTATCTTCACCTTATAAAGA
>CBFIJA010000050.1:0-12697 GCA_965662875.1 Candidatus Arcticimaribacter sp. | reverse complement strand
TATCAATATTACGATGCCAAAGACACGGTCATTTATGTTGGAAAAGCCAAAAACATAAAAAAAAGGGTGAATTCGTATTTTACGAAAACCCATGACAATAATCGTACACGCTTGTTGGTAAAAAATATCGTCCGGGTAGAACCCATTGTGGTAGAAACAGAAATGGATGCGCTTTTGTTGGAAAACAATCTCATTAAAAAATACCAACCCCGATACAATGTTTTACTGAAAGACGATAAATCTTATCCTTGGATATGCATTAAAAAAGAGCGTTTCCCTAGAGTCTTTTACACGCGAAAGCTCATCAAAGATGGCTCGGAATATTTTGGGCCTTATACCAACATGAAAACCGTTCGCACCCTTTTGGACCTAATCAAGGGGCTGTACCCTTTGCGAACGTGTAAGTACGACTTATCGGCGAAAAAAATTGAAGAACAGAAATACAAAGTTTGCCTAGAATATCACTTAGGAAATTGTTTAGCCCCTTGCGAAAACAAAATTTCTGAAGTACTGTACAATGAAAACATCAAAGCCATCCGAAATATAATCAAAGGGAATTTTAAGGAATCCCTACAGCGCTTTCGGGTACAAATGCAAGAGCATGCTGCCAGTATGGAGTTTGAAGCGGCTCAAAAAATCAAAGATAAGTTGGAGGTTCTTGAAAACTACAAAGCTAAGTCAACGATCGTAAACCCAAAAATCAGTGATGTAGATGTTTTTTCTGTGTTGTCTGATGAATCTTATGGGTATGTCAACTTTTTACAACTTTCTTACGGATCGATTATCCGATCGCACACCATAGAAATAAAAAAGAAATTAAACGAGTCTGATGCTGATTTGCTGTCTCTGGCCATTATTGAAATTAGAAATCGCTTTCATTCCCAATCCCCAGAAGTGTATTTGCCTTTTGCATTAAATCTGGGCGAAAAAATAAAAGTAACTGTACCTCAATTGGGCGATAAGAAACAGCTGGTGGATTTATCTATGCGCAATGCAAAATACTTCCGTATGGAACGCTTTAAACAGATTAAAATTGTAGATCCAGATCGGCATACCCAACGCTTGATGACCCAAATGAAAACGGATTTACGCCTATCAGAGGAACCTCGCCATATCGAGTGCTTTGACAATTCGAACTTGCAAGGATCTAACCCCGTTGCGGCTTGCGTCGTGTTTAAAAACGGAAAGCCTGCAAAAAAAGAATACCGCCATTACAACATAAAAACGGTGGAGGGCCCCGATGATTTTGCTTCCATGGAAGAAGTAGTGTATCGGCGTTACAAACGCCTTTTGGACGAAGATGCTTCCCTCCCTCAACTCATCATTATTGATGGGGGTAAAGGCCAACTTTCTTCTGCCATAAAAAGTTTAGAACAGCTGAACCTACGGGGGCGTATTGCAATCGTGGGTATTGCCAAACGGCTGGAAGAAATTTATTTTCCAGAGGACCCCATCCCGCTTTATCTGGACAAAAAATCCGAAAGTTTAAAAGTCATTCAATTCCTGAGAAATGAAGCCCACCGTTTTGGGATTACTTTTCACCGAAATAAACGCAGCAAAGGAGCACTAAAATCGGGCTTAGACCAAATAAATGGTGTAGGACCTAAAACAAAAGAAACATTGATGAAAGAATTTAAATCGTTTAAACGCATCAAAGCCGCTTCAAAAGAAGATCTTATTCGTGTGTTGGGCGATAAAAAGGGAAGTGCAATTCATCAGCAGCTTCAGAAATAACAGTTTTTTAAGAGAAAAGATTTGGATAGCCTCCCCACGGAGCTTTACTTTGGAGAAATGAAAAAAGCAACATTGATTTTGGTTTTATTCTGTTTTGGGATCGCTTTAAATGCCCAAACTGAATCAAACGCTACACCTTTATCAAAACCCAACCAAGCCTTTGACGTCGGAGAATGGTTTCAATTTAGAATCCATTACGGGATTTTCAATGCCAGTTATGCTTCCTTAGAAATTTTGTCGGACACCTTAGATCAAACTCCTGTCTTCCACGCCAAAGGTTATGGAACAACAACCGGATTAGCCCGCTGGTTTTTTAAAGTAGAAGACCATTACGACAGCTATTTCACAAAAGATACAGGCCTACCGCTATTTTTTAAACGCGACATTAATGAAGGAGGATACACCAAAGACGTAGAAATTCATTTTGATCACCAAGAGGGTACTGCCTTGGTCAACAACCTCAAAAAGAAACGCAAAGAACGTTTTGACATCAAAGAGAAAACCCAAGACCTGATTTCGGTTTTTTATTATTTGCGAAACTTCTATTCCGCAGAAAACCTAAAGCAAGGGGAAAGCATCGGGATCAACTTATTTTTTGATCAAGAGAATTACCTCTTTAAACTTAAGTTTATCGGGCGAGAAAATCTCGAAACAAAGTTTGGGAAAGTACCCTGTCTCAAGTTTCGTCCCTATGTTCAAAGTGGGCGAGTTTTTAAAGAAGAAGAAAGCGTCACCATTTGGGTCAGTGATGATCCCAATAAAATTCCCATCAAGTTAAGAGCAGATTTACGTGTTGGGGCCATTGATTGTGATTTGGAAAACTTTAAAAACTTAAAACATCCGTTTAACTTAATTATAGATTGATCTGTGTTAAGTTTTTTATAAAAATCTACGATATATTCGTTTTGCGTTTTAAAGATTCCGAAATTTGCAGAAATTTTTTGATATCAAAGCAGTACTGCACCTCTTTATTCTAATTTTTTCCCTTGTTTTCTTGGCGTGTTCTGATGCCCCAAAAATTGAGACTCCAGAAAACCTTGAGCCGGTTGTTGAAATAGAGCAAGCCCCAAAAATGCGCTATGGAATAGACTTTAATAAATACGATGTAAAAGCCTTAAAAATAAAAAGAGGAGATACTTTCGGTGCTATTTTAGAAAACAATGGAATAGACTATCCTGAGGTTTTTGAAATCCTCCAAAAAATTAAAGGGAAAGTCAATGTCCGAAAGCTTCAAATAGGAAAACCCTACACCCTTTTATTCAGCAAAGACAGCATTCCACAGCCCAAATATTTCATTTATCACCCTGATGTGCAAGGATACAGTCTTATCGCTCTTCAAGACAGTATTTATGGAAAAAAAGTGACCAAGGAAATTAAAATTGTTGAACAACAAGCCACAGGGATCATTGAAAGTTCATTGTATGAAACCATGCAAAACAGTGGATACAACAGCTATTTAACCTATTACCTCGCCGACGTTTACGCTTGGACCATTGATTTTACTCGACTGGATAAAGGAGACAGATTCAAGGTAATTTATACGGAAAAGTTTGTGGATGACACGATTTCCGTTGGAATAGAAAAAATTAAAGCTGCTTACTTCGAACACCGTAGAAAAGGCTTGTATGCCTATGAATTTGAATCCGATTCCATCAAAGGCATTGTCGATTATTTTGATGGAAACGCTAAAAATTTACGGCGTGCATTCTTAAAGGCTCCCGTAAAATTTAGTCGCATCTCCTCCCGATACAATCTTAAACGTAAAATTGCGTATTACGGGAGAGTAAAGCCGCATAAAGGAACGGATTATGCCGCACCTATTGGAACGCCTATTATGGCAACCGCAAATGGAACAGTCATCGAATCGCGTTACAAAAGAGGAAATGGGAATTATGTAAAAATTAAACACAATTCGACCTACTCTACCCAATACCTACACATGAAACGCAGAAAAGTACGTGTAGGGCAATTTGTAAAACAAGGAGACGTAATTGGATGGGTAGGAATGACGGGGAACACCTCTGGCCCTCATGTATGCTATCGTTTTTGGAAAAACGGAAGACAAGTTGATCCATTTAAACAAAAGCTCCCTGAGGCAAAACCCATATCCAAAAAACTAAAACAACAATTTTTAACATATATTGTTCCTTTGCAAACTCAACTGAATTGTATGAGCTTCACTGAGCAAACAAACGCACTTGCGATAAACTAAACTATGGCACTTTTAAAAAACATAAACCCCACTCAAACCAAAAGCTGGAAAGCGCTTCAGGCACATTTTGAAAAACAAAAAGAAACTACCCTTATGGATTTCTTTGCTCAAGATGCGGAACGATTCAATAGGTTTTCTCTAGAGTGGGAAGATTTTTTCGTTGATTTTTCTAAAAATAGACTCTCTGAAGAAACCTTAGAATTACTGCAAAACCTTGCTGAAGAATGCGGTTTAAGTGACGCAATCAAAGCCTATTTTGAAGGAGAAAAAATCAATCAGACAGAAGGTAGAGCAGTACTTCATACGGCTTTGCGTGCCCCATCATCCGAACAGATATATGTCGATGGTTTAGATGTCGTTCCTGAGGTGCATGCAGTAAACGAAAAAATTCACGCATTTTGTACAGACGTTATCGACGGAATCCACAAAGGATATACGGGTAAAGCCATCTCTACTGTAGTCAATATCGGAATAGGGGGATCTGATCTTGGCCCAGCCATGGTGACCGAAGCATTGGAACACTATAAAAATCATTTGGATGTACATTTTGTCTCCAATGTAGAAGGAGATCATGTCCGCGAGACCCTAAAAAAATTGGATCCTGAAACTACCTTATTTGTCATCGTCTCTAAAACATTTACTACTCAAGAAACACTAAGCAACGCTACTACCATACGCAAGTGGTTTTTGACCCATGCTTCCGAAGAAGCAATTGCCAAGCACTTTGTTGCCGTCTCAACCAACTTAGAAAAAATTGAAGCTTTTGGTATACATCCCGATTGTGTTTTTCCAATGAAAGATTGGGTAGGAGGACGTTTTTCGCTTTGGAGTGCTGTAGGATTAAGCATCGCACTGGCTGTTGGGCCTGATAATTTTCAAGCCTTGTTAAAGGGTGCGCAAGCCATGGACCAGCATTTTAAAACGGCTTCCTTTGATGAAAATATTCCCGTTGTTTTAGGACTCATCAGCATCTGGTACAATAACTTTTGGCAAGCAGAAAGCGAAGCCATTATCCCTTATACGCAGTACTTACGAAACCTTCCCGCCTATCTTCAACAAGGAATCATGGAAAGCAACGGAAAAGGAGTTGACCGGAACGGAACAGAAATAGATTATCAAACGGGAACGTTGATCTGGGGTGGGTCAGGAACCAATGCTCAACACGCATTTTTTCAATTGATTCATCAAGGGACAAAACTTATTCCAGCAGATTTCATTGGGTTCAAAACCTCTTTGTATGGCGAAAAAGAACACCAGCAAAAATTGATGGCGAACTTTATCGCTCAAACAGAAGCCTTGATGACTGGAAAATCTAAAGCACAAGTCGTAAAAGAATTTGAAAGTAAAGGAACCGATAAAGCCTCTATAGAACGCCTTACTCCGTTTAAAATATTTACAGGAAATCGCCCTTCAAACACACTTTTGATCGATAAACTGACCCCTGAAAGTGTAGGAAAACTAATCGCCCTTTATGAACATAAAATCTTTGTTCAAGGGGTCATCTGGAATATTTTCAGCTATGACCAATGGGGAGTAGAGCTTGGAAAGCAATTGGCCAATACCATCTTAAGTGACCTTACCCAAGCGCAGAACGGTCCTCACGACGCCTCAACAATCGGACTACTAAACAAAGTAAAAGCCTAAAAGATTTAGTTTTCGGTGAAAGCCTGAAAGCACTAAATTTAATTAAGGATGTACCCGAATGCTTTTCACTTTTAGTTGAAGGCTAACGGTATTGTTCCATTCGTTTTGATCCAAGGTACAGAGTAGATCAAAAGCTTTCCCTTTTTGGATTTCTACAGCGATCTCTCCTTGGCCAAATGCAATCCCAGAAAGTATGCCTTTGGACGTTTGAATTTGCAGGCGTAAATGATCGTTATTTTTGCCTACCGCTCTTGTCCCTCCAGCGTCTAAACAATTGTTGATTCGAAATACAGGGCGCATATTTTTGGGACCAAAGGGTCCCATTTGCTCTATAATTCGGTACATCTTTGATGTGACCTCATCTACAGAAATACTGGCATCATATTCCAATACCGGAGTCTTTTGATCTGCTGTAATACTCTCTTGAACTGCTTTTTCGAAGGCCCCTTTAAAGTCTTCCAATTGTTCTTTTTTCAGGGTTAATCCTGCAGCGTATTTGTGCCCGCCAAACTGTAGCATTTGATCGCGGCATGTGGCCAAAGCTTCGTAGACATCAAAGCCATGAACAGAACGCACAGACCCTGCATATACCGATCCAGACTGCGTCAAAACCACAGTAGGTCTGTAATGTTTTTCGATGAGACGAGAAGCGACAATTCCAATAACGCCTTTGTGCCAATCTGCTGCGTGAACTACGGTTGTATGGGCATCTGCTGTGTGTGTTTTGGCTACTTGAGCTAAGGCTTCTTGTGTGATTCGTTCATCAGCACTTCTTCTTTCTTGATTAAAAGCCTCTATGGACTTAGCCATTTCTGCGGCATGATGTTCGTCGTCACTCAACAAAAGTTCTACTGCATTTAGGGCATGTGACATCCTTCCTGCAGCATTGATTCTAGGGGCAATCACAAAGACCAAATCTGTCACGTTCAAAGGCCTTTTTAATTGTTCTATTAAGGGGTGTAAGCCCCGTCTTGGCGCTTTGCGCAGCTGTTCTATTCCCAAGAAACACAATACCCTGTTTTCACCTGTTATAGGAACAATGTCTGCGGCTATGGCAAGGGCAACCAAATCAAGATAAGTCTCTAGTATACCATGAGGAAGGTTCCAAAAAAGCGTTAAAGCTTGAATCAATTTAAACCCAATCCCACAGCCGCATAGTTCCTTATAAGGATAAGCGCAATCAGACCGCTTGGGGTCCAAAACGGCTACTGCCTCGGGCAGTTGTTCACCAGGGCGGTGGTGATCGCAAATGATAAAATCAATGCCTTTGCTTTTTGCATAGTTTACTTTGTCCAATGCTTTTATCCCACAATCCAGTGCAATGATTAATTGAACTCCTTCTTTTGCAGCATGGTCAATGCCTTGGATAGAGATCCCATATCCCTCTGCATAGCGATCTGGGATATAGGGTGAAATAGTGTCAAAATGCGGTGCTAAAAAGGAATACATCAAGGCTACAGAGGTTGTTCCGTCGACATCATAGTCCCCATAAATCATCAAACGCTCTTTTTTTTCTTTTGCGCGTTGAATTCGGTTTACGGCTGCCTGCATGTCCTGCATCAAAAACGGATCGTGATAATGGTCTTTCGACGGACGGAAAAAAGTCTTGGCTTCTTCAAAGCTTTTGATGCCCCGTTGCAATAAAAGCGATGCCAATTGGGCATCTATAGCCAAGGCTTTGGAAAGGCTTTTAATGGCGTGTTCCTCCGGAATGGGTTTGGCTTTCCACTGCATTATTTTTTCTTACTAAGTCCTGCTAAACAAACTACAAACTCCCCTTTGGGGGGGGTCTTTTCAAAATGACTTTTTACTTTTTCTAAAGGTCCACGTACGGTTTCTTCATATATTTTTGTAAGCTCTCTAGAGACGGATACCTCTCTTTCTGGGCCACATAAAAGAGCCAATTGGCTTAGGGTTTTCACCAATTTGTGGGGCGACTCATAAAAGACTACAGTTCGTTTTTCAGCTGCCATTTGCTCTAATCGGGTTTGCCGCCCTTTTTTGGGAGGCAAGAAACCTTCGAAAATAAAACGATCGTTAGGCAAACCGCTTAACACCAATGCTGGGATGACCGCGGTTGGGCCAGGCAAACACTCGATTGGAATTTCATTTTTCAATGCCTCACGGACCAGTAAAAAACCTGGATCAGAAATTGCTGGAGTTCCTGCATCTGAAATCAAAGCAATGGTTTTTCCTAACTTTAATTGTCCAAGCACCTTGGGTAGAGTAGCGTGTTCGTTATGCATATGATGGCTTTGCAAAGGAGTAGCAATGTCATAATGCTGTAAAAGTTTTCCGCTGGTTCGGGTGTCTTCTGCCAAAATCAAATCCACCTCCTTTAACACATCTAGTGCACGAAGGGTGATGTCTTTCAGATTTCCAATAGGCGTGGGTACCAGATAAAGTTTTGCCATCTAAAGTCGAACTTGGTTTTTATAATAATAAGACACTAAAAGTAATGCCGTTGGAAAAAGAACACCCCAATATTCTCCGTCATTGATCATGTAATGCGCTAAAAAAGCCAGTAAAAAATCAAAAAACAAACCTGCATAAGCCCAATCTGTCAGGCGTTTAAACCGATTGTGAAGCAAGGTTGCAATCGCTAATATTTTGGCTATGGCTATAAATGGAATCAGGTAGGCAGGGTACCCTAATTTTGTGTATTCTTCAACCAGGTGTTGCTTGTCAATGAATGGAAAAATACCACTGAAAAGCATGGCAAGGGAAAGCAAAATTGTTGCCGTCCAATAAATTATTCGTTTGGTGTTCATGTTGTTGGGGCTAAAAATTATTCTCTAGGCATTTCAGAAATCGAGCTTCAAAGGTTTCTTTTCCTTCCCAATGATTGTACTCGGGTTTTATCATTTGTGCTATAAATGTTTGAGCCTCCTCCCAACTGCCAAATGTTTGCAGCTGAGAAATGACCCTTTGATAGTCTTCTGCATTTCCATCAAAAAGATTTTTTACAAAGGCCAAGCGATCGTTTAGTCCTATCTGCATTCCTTTTCCAAGGACATCGTTTAAATTTTTGGGGGGGTCTTCTGAAGGGCTCGGCGGGGTCTCTTCTTTTTTAATGAATACTGGTTCCGCAACAGGTTCAAACAACTCATTTATCTCTTGGGTTTCTGGAATCTCGGTGATCATTTCATTGATGGTTTCCATCACCGGGGCGACATGCGTTTGCGGGGGTTCTTGTGAGCTTTTACTTTTCTTGGCTTCGTGTTCAGCAATGATAACCGCTTGAGTCAATACGTGCAAGCGTTGCAGAATAGCTCCTGCATCAAGAAGACTTTCTTCTTGTAAAATGGCGGACGCGAGGTCGCGAAGTTCTTCATGATATGGATTATTCATACTAGAGCTGGATTAGAAACATTAGAATTGATACCTTTGTTTGACCGGATAGGGGCACTATTCGAACTGAAATTTACAAAAATGTTTTTAGAAAATCCTGTAAATAAAAACCAAGAATTTGGCTGGATAGAAGTCATTTGTGGGTCCATGTTTTCAGGGAAAACCGAAGAATTGATTCGCCGTTTGAAAAGAGCCCAGATTGCGCAACAGCGAGTGGAAATATTTAAACCGAGCATAGACAATCGGTACGACGATAATTTGGTCACCTCTCATGATCAAAATCAAATCCCATCAACTCCCGTTCCAGCTGCTGCAAACATCCCTATGTTGGCAGACAATTGTGATGTTGTAGGGATAGACGAAGCCCAGTTTTTTGATGATGAAATAGTTACCGTTTGTAATGATTTGGCCAATCGTGGTATTCGCGTCATCGTGGCGGGTTTAGATATGGATTTTAAAGGCAATCCTTTTGGTCCCATGCCAAATCTAATGGCCACAGCAGAATACGTTACAAAAGTTCATGCTGTCTGTACGCGAACCGGAAACCTGGCGCAGTACAGTCATCGGATTTCAAAAGAAGATGCGCTGGTGGTTTTAGGAGAAAAGGAAGCCTATGAACCGCTGAGTCGTGCCGCTTATTTTAATGCAAAAGCCAAAACGGCATCCGCAAAAAAAAGAGATAAGAAAAAATGAAAGCAGCGGCGCGATTGTTAGTGGATGCAAACAAACTGCATCATAACTATAAAAGCATAAGAGGCCAGTTGAATGCCTCTACAAAGCTCATTGCTGTAGTCAAAGCAAACGCTTATGGAAATGCTGCACAGGAGATCGCAAAAAAATTAGAACTTTTTGGTGCAGATTTGCTTGCAGTAGCCTACGCTCAAGAAGGAGTCGCCCTCCGGAAAGCAGGAATTGCTATTCCCATAATGGTCTTTTATCCTCAAGCGGAAAACTTCAGTGCCCTTGTAGAATATCAGCTTGAACCTGTTTTATACAACCTACACACCCTAAATTGTTGGAAAAAAATAGTGCAAGAAAAAAAGCTTAAAGCCTATCCCGTCCATTTAAAATTCAATACAGGCTTAAATCGTATTGGTTTTCGAGAAGAAAATTTTAACTCCATTGAAAGCCATAAAGATCTTCTGAATGTAAAAAGCATATATTCCCATTTGTCTGCTTCTGAGAATCCAAAACCTTGCCGCTATACGGATGCCCAAATTGAAAAATTCAAAATTGTGGAAGCTTGGGGAAAAAAGCTATTTTCAACCCCACCAATGTTTCATCTCTTGAATACCTCCGGGGTATTCAATTATCCTGAACTTCAAAAGGATGCGGTACGTGTTGGTATTGGACTTTACGGTTTTGCCAACCATCCTGAATGGGACAAGCAACTTCTTCCAATAGGTGAGCTTCGCACCGAACTTTGCCAGCTCCACCCGGTCAAGGAAGGAGAAAATGTAGGGTACAACCAAGGCTGGGTCGCAAAAAGAAACTCTACCATAGGGGTTATTCCGATTGGACATGCTGACGGGATTGGTCGCCAATTTGGAAAAGAAAAAACAAGGGTTTGGATCAACGGTAAAAAAGTTCCAATTGTAGGCAATGTTTGTATGGATTTAATCATGATAGACGTCACCGATGTTCCCTGTGCAATTGGAGATCGTGTTGTGCTCTTCGGTGAGGAAAACAATGCAAATGAATTTGCTACGTCTGGAGCAACACTTTCCTATGAACTGCTTTGTGGGCTGGGACCAAGAATAGCCGTAGATTTCATTTGAATGTTATATTTATAACATTTTGTTTCTTTTTTGAGCGCCTCTCTGTTTTCATTATGTAAGCCCATTTTTTTAAAGTACTTTTACGCCCTAAAATTAAACACATGAAAGTTGCAGTTGTAGGAGCTACAGGCATGGTAGGTAATGTTATGCTCCAATTATTATCCGAACGTCAATTCCCCGTTTCGGAACTCATTCCCGTAGCCTCTGAGCGTTCCGTAGGAAAATTAATTTCCTTTAATGGGAAAGACTACCCTGTGGTAGGTTTACAAACAGCTGTTGACATGAAAGCAGACATCGCTTTATTTTCTGCGGGAGGGAATACTTCGCTTGAATGGGCACCAAAATTTGCAGAAGCAGGAACAACAGTGATTGATAATTCGTCTGCTTGGCGAATGGATCCTAGCAAAAAATTAATCATCCCTGAAATCAATGCAAATTTATTGACTCCAGAAGATAAAATCATTGCAAATCCAAATTGTTCTACGATACAAATGCTGGTGGCTTTGGCTCCACTACAAAACAACTATGGCATTAAGCGCCTTGTTATTTCTACCTATCAGTCCATTACTGGAACAGGCGTAGCTGCAGTTCAACAATTGGAAAACGAATACGAAGGGAAAAAAGGCGAGATGGCTTATCCTTACCCCATCCACAGAAACGCATTACCACACTGCGATGATTTCCAAGATAACGGTTACACCAAAGAAGAAATGAAATTGGTCAATGAGACCCATAAAATTCTTGGAGATGACAGCATTGGAATTACGGCTACGGCCATTCGAATTCCAGTGGTGGGTGGACACAGTGAATCTGTAAATGTTCAACTGAAAGGAGAGAGCTCCGTCCCTGAGATTCAAAATCTTTTGAATCAATCTGAAGGGGTTGTTGTGCAAGATAATCCCGAAACAAATACGTATCCTATGCCGATTTATGCCCATGGGAAAGACGATGTTTTCGTAGGACGTATCCGACAAGATTTTTCACAAGACAATACATTCAACCTTTGGATTGTAGCCGATAATCTTCGTAAAGGAGCGGCTACCAATGCCATTCAAATTGCGGAGTACCTCGTAGCAAATCAATAGTTTTTGTACATTGAGGGTTTGAAAATCCTAAAATGTATGAAATACTTATCCTTATTTTGCCTTGCGCTAGCTCTTGTGGGTTGCAGTGAAAGTTCTACAATTTCTTATCCTGAAACACAAAAAAAAGGGGTAACAGACACCTATTTTGGCACAGATGTCGTTGATCATTACCGCTGGCTTGAAGACGATCTCAGTGAAGAGACAGCCGATTGGGTTGGACGTCAAAACGATGTAACCTTTGATTATTTTAAGAACATTCCTTTTCGAAACCAGTTGAAAGAACGGTTGGAAGCCCTTTGGAATTATGAAAAAATTGGTGCTCCTTTTACAGAAGGAAAGTATACTTATTTTTATAAAAATGATGGCCTCCAAAACCAATATATCATCTATCGGTATTCCGAAAACAAAGTAAATACTGAAGTATTTCTAGATCCCAACACCTTTGCTGAAGATGGAACGACATCTTTGTCGGGATTAAGCTTTTCAAAAAGCGGAGAACGCGCTGCTTATTCCATCTCTGAGGGTGGAAGCGATTGGAGAAAAGTGATTGTCATGGACGTAGAGACCAAAGAAATCATTGAAGATACCCTGGTCAATATTAAATTCAGTGGCATACAGTGGAAGGGTGAAGAAGGATTCTTTTACTCTAGTTATGACAAGCCTGAAGGAAGTGAGTTATCACAAAAAACCGACCAACACAAATTGTATTTTCACCGCTTGGGAAGTCCGCAAGCTGAAGACAAACTCATTTTTGGAGGAACCGAAGCTGAAAAAAACCGTTATGTAGGTGCACAAGTAACGGATGATGGAAACTACTTGCTTATTTCAGCATCAAAATCGACCTCAGGGAATGCTCTTTTTCTAAAAGACTTGAACACCGCTGATGCAGAGCT
>CBFIJA010000049.1:0-12730 GCA_965662875.1 Candidatus Arcticimaribacter sp. | reverse complement strand
CCGTGAGATTCTAAAACTAAAAGACGAACTCTACCAAATCATTGCCAAACACTCTGGGCAAACATTCGAAAAAGTAAATCAAGACTCCGATCGCGATTACTGGATGAAAGCTGAGGAAGCGAAGACCTATGGCATGGTAGATGAAGTTCTTGCCAAATAAATCCTAAATAAGATGAGCGCAACCGAAGAATTGAATTGTTCTTTTTGCGGACGATCAAAACCACAAACTGATCTTCTGATTGCCGGGATGGATGCCCACATTTGTGATCGATGCATCGAACAGGCCTATGGAATCTTATCGGATGAAAATGAAACCAAACTCAATCAAGAATCGGTTGCATTTGAACTGAAAAGACCCCAAGACATCAAAGCCTTTTTAGACGCGTACATCATCGGACAAACCGAAGCTAAAAAAGTGCTTTCTGTTGCGGTATACAATCACTACAAGCGCATTCAAAATCCTGTTGAAGAAGACTTGGAGATTCAAAAAAGCAATCTTTTGTTGGTGGGACAAACGGGAACGGGAAAAACATTATTGGCGCAAACCATTGCCAAAATGCTGAATGTTCCCCTGGCTATAGTAGACGCTACAATCCTTACAGAAGCAGGGTATGTTGGAGAAGATGTTGAAAGCATTCTCACCCGCTTGCTTCAAGCCGCCGATTACGATGTTGAGCGGGCGCAAAAAGGAATTGTTTTTATTGACGAAATAGATAAAATCGCTCGAAAAAGTGACAATCCCTCCATTACACGAGATGTATCTGGAGAGGGCGTTCAGCAAGCATTGCTTAAATTATTGGAGGGCACTGTGGTCAACGTTCCCCCAAAAGGAGGGCGCAAACACCCCGATCAAAAATTCATTGAAGTAGACACCACAAACATTCTCTTTATTGCTGGAGGAGCTTTTGATGGCATTGAACGGGAAATCAATAAACGCATGAACCTGCAGGCCATTGGGTACCGCAGCAAAGACGATACGGAAGAAATAGATCAAGAAAATCTATTGCAATACATCATCCCCAAAGACGTAAAATCTTTTGGACTGATCCCTGAAATAATTGGGAGACTTCCGGTATTGACTTACATGCACCCCTTGGACAAGAAAACCCTGCGGAGTATTTTGACCGCTCCAAAGAATGCTTTGGTAAAACAATACATTCGTTTGTTTGAATACGATGACATCGCCTTGGAATTCACTTCTGGCGCTTTGGATTTTATTGTAGACAAAGCATTGGAATACAATCTGGGAGCGCGAGGATTGCGTTCCTTGTGTGAAGCCATTCTGACGGATGCTATGTTCTCGCTGCCTGGGTCAGAGGTTAAGACCCTAAAAGTGACTAAATTGTATGCAGAAGAACAACTCAACAAAAGCAATAATCCATCGCTAAAGGCTGTTTCTTAAGCATTCATTTTCAGTAAGGCTTCCAGTAAATCCCTTTGATTGGATAAACGCGGTACTTTGTGTTGGCCGCCCAATTTTCCATTCAATTTAAGCCAATCGTAAAACAATCCCTTTCGTGCAATGTGAATCTTTGGTAAGCGCATCGTAGAATCCTTGTAGCGCTTGGCTTCATAATCAGAGTTTAGGGTCTTAAGGGTGTTGTCCAAAATCTGTGTAAAATGATCCAAATCATTGGGTGGAGATTTAAATTCGATTAACCACTCGTGTCCCCCTTTGGCATTTGATTCCATAAAAATGGGGGCAGCCGTAAAATCCACAAGCTGAGCTTCCGTTAATTCTGCCGCCCTCGCTAAGGCTTTCTCCGCATTGTCTATGACCAATTCTTCCCCAAAAACATTGATGTGGTGTTTGGTCCTTCCTGAAATTTTAATCCGATAAGGATCCAATGAAGTAAAACGAATAACATCTCCCAAACGGTACCGCCACAATCCTCCATTGGTTGTAATCACCATCTCATAATCTTGGTTTTTTTCAACCAAAGCCAAGGGAATTATAGCCTCTGAGCTCTTACTAATGGGAATGAATTCATAAAATATTCCGTAGTCCAACATCAACAACAATTCCTCGGAATGGTTTACATCTTGAATGGCGAAAAAACCTTCAGAGGCATTGTAGGTTTCGTAATACTTTAAACGATCGTTCGGAAAAAAGTGTTCGTATTGTTTTCTGTACGGAACAAAACTAACCCCTCCATGAAAATAGACTTCCAAATTGGGCCAAATTTCATGCACATGGGCTTTGTTCTCTTTGGACAATAAAGCATTCAATAAAACCATCATCCAAGAAGGAACACCAGCAATACTGGTTACATTTTCTTTTACACTTTCAGCAATGATGGCGTTTAATTTACTCTCCCATTCTGGCATCAACGACACTTTGTGGCTGGGGGTGCTGTTCAGTTCTGCCCATAGCGGCATGTTGTCAATGATGATGGCAGAAAGATCGCCGTAATAACTTTCATTGTTGTGATACAATTGTTGGCTTCCCCCCAAACGGAGGCTCTTGCCTTTAAAAAGTTGCGCATCTGGATTGTTGTTGAAATACAAAGACAGCATGTCTTTTCCAGCCTTGTAATGGCAATCTTCCAAAGATTCTGTACTTACCGGAATAAACTTGCTCTTTGCGTTGGTGGTCCCGCTGGATTTTGCATACCAGCGAATGGGTGTGGGCCAAAATAAATTTTTCTCCCCTTTTCGGGTACGCTCAATGACATCAGCGATCTCCTCGTAGGCGACAACGGGGACACGTTCTGAAAATTGATCATAGCTGTAGATCGACTTAAAATCATAGGTTTTTCCTAGAACCGTGTCGCGGGCGTAGCCCACAAGATTTTGCAAAACTTCAAATTGGGTCTCTACCGGATAGCGCGTAAAAAGTTCGATCTGGTGGATTCGCTTTTTCAATAACCATGAGGCAACGGAATTAAATAAAGGAATGGCCATTATTTGTATCTTTACTCAAAGATAAATTTTTCTCTTTATGTTCACTGGGGTTCTAAATAAAATGATTACCGAAAAAAAAGATGAAGTGCAGTACTATCTCAAGTTAAAGACGCACTTTATCCATGTCAATCAACTGCTTGGCAGTACCCTTACCCTGGAACACCAAGGGTACGAATGTTTAAACTGCAGTGCTACAGAACCTATTTTCAGACAAGGTTTTTGTAAAAGGTGTTTTTTTGAAACCCCAAATGCTGGAGATTGGATCATGCGACCTGAACTGAGTAAAGCGCATTTAGACATTGAAGACAGGGATCTGGAATTTGAGAAAAAAGTACAACTACAGCCGCACATTGTGTATTTGGCCTTGTCGAGTCATCTAAAAGTTGGCGTTACCCGTAAAAGTCAACTCCCCACCCGTTGGATAGATCAAGGAGCACACGAAGCCAGTGCTTTGCTGGAAGTCCCCAACCGTTATTTGGCCGGGGTGGGAGAAGTAGCGCTTAAAGAATTTTTCTCAGACAAAACCAACTGGCGAAAGATGTTGCAAAATCAAGCGGAAGCTGTAGCCTGGGAAGCGGAAATTAACAAAGCTGTGGATCACCTTCCAAAGGACCTTAAACCCTATTTGATCCGCGATCATTTTAGTCCTGAAAAAATCAATTTCCCCGTTCGTCAATACCCAGAAAAAGTAAAGAGTTTGAACCTCACAAAAACGCCAGAATACCAAGGGGTATTAAAAGGAATCAAGGGACAGTACTTGATTTTTGAAGACGCGACTGTTTTTAACATCAGAAGCAATGAGGGATTGGTGGTTCGTTTTACTAAAAACTAATTGTGGGTTTTAGAAGAAGCGGAAACGAGACGATGAATTTCATCCAACTCTTGTTGGGATAAATCCCGCCATTGCCCTACCGGTACATCCAGATTCACATTCATGATTCGAGTTCGCTTTAGTTTTACCACCCGATAATCCAAGTACTCGCACATGCGTCGAATTTGTCGATTTAGCCCTTGGGTTAAAATGATTTTAAACTCTTTTTTATGGGTTTGCTTTACAACACAAGGACGCGTAACGGTATCTAAAATGGGAACCCCTTGGCTCATTTTCTGAATAAACTCTTCGGTAATGGGACGATTGACCGTCACCACATATTCTTTTTCGTGATGGTTGCGGGCGCGTAAAATTTTATTGACAATGTCGCCATCATTGGTCATGAAAATCAACCCCTCGCTGGGTTTATCCAGTCTCCCGATCGGAAAAATCCGACTGGGGTAATTGATGAAATCAATGATGTTGTCTTTCTCCACACGAGTATCTGTCGTACATACAATGCCCACCGGCTTGTGAAAAGCCAGGTATACAGGCGTATGATTGGGGTCTTTTATTTTTTCGCCATCAATGGCAATGGCATCTGCTGGAGTGACTTTTAAACCCATAACCACGGCTTCTCCATTCACAGTGATTCTTCCGGCTTCAATCAATTTATCTGCAGCCCGACGAGAGCAGTAGCCTATTTCACTTAGGTATTTATTTAAACGGACAGGAGTGTGTTCGGACATGCTTTAGGCGTTTAAGTTTATTTCTTCTCCTACTTTTAAGTTAAAGTATTTTCTAAAGAGTCCAACCCCCAAATACAAGAAAGGAGTATCTAAAGCAGCAATCAATACTTTGAATACAAAACTGGAAAGAACAAGTCCAAAAAACAGCTCCCAGGGCAAAACACCAAACAAACACAGCAGTAAGATTACCGTGGTAGAATCTATAAGTTGCGAGGCAAAAGTCGAGAAATTATTTCGAAGCCATAAATGTCTACCTGCAGTCAGCTTCTTCCAGAAATGATAAATTCGAATGTCTACAAATTGCGCAAATAAATACGCTATCATGGAAGCCAAAACGGCTAAAGGAGAAAGGGAAAACACCTGCGCAAAGGTAGCGTCATCTATTGGCGAAGCCTCAATAGCGGGAACTGCAGAACCGATCAATAGGATTCCGATGGAGAAAAAAGAAGCAAATATCCCGGCAATAACCACTTCATTGGCTTTTTGTTTCCCATAGATTTCTGAAATGAGATCCGTTATCAAAAAGGTAATGGGATAGGGCAATATCCCTACGGACAATTCAAATAAAGGAATTCCAAAAAGGGTCCAATCGAAAGGATACCAAAAAAAGAATTTCTGAAAAATTAAGTTCGACACCACCAATGAGGTGATGAATAGACCCGCTAGATAAAGATAGATTTTTGCCGCTAGGGCTTTTTCCTTTCCCGTCATTTATTGAATTTCTATAGCGTAAGGCAGTTGGGCTTGAATTTGAACTTTTTCTTTGCCTTGAATTTGAGTTAAAAATCCTTGAACGGCTTCTGGCAATTCACTCAATAGACGGTTTTCTATGCTGCCAAAAGGACTGCCAAAACCTAGGAAATCCTCGAGTTCAGGTTCTATTTTTGGGTACGTACGAATGCGGTATTCCTCAATTTCAGCCCGTTTCGCAGCTGCGGCAATGGCGGCATTCAAATCGCCTAACTGGTCCACCAAACCATTTTCGACCGCTTGATTTCCTGACCATACTCTACCCTGAGCAATTTGTTCTACCTCATCCAGCGCCATTGATCTACCGTTGGCCACTCGGTCTTTGAAGGTCTCATATACATACTCAATCCCCGCTTTTGTCGTAGTTTTAAAAGCTGCAGAAGGCGTTTCAAACAGGCTGTAGGTCAACGCATTTTTATGGGTGACTACTTGCTCTGCATTGATGCCGATGTCATCGGTAAAACCTTTCATGTTCGGAACAGTCGCAAAAACACCGATAGATCCGGTAATGGTCATGGGGTTGGCAAATACCTCATCGGCATTACAAGCGATGTAATACCCTCCAGAAGCGGCAACATTCCCCATTGAGACTACAAAGGGTTTTTTGGCTTTTGCTTTTTCGATCGCATTCCAAATGATATCGGAGGTTAAGGCGCTACCACCCGGAGAATCTACACGGAGAACGATGGCTTTTACCCGTTTGTTTCTTAAGGCTTCGTCTATGGCGTCCACAAAAACCTTTTGCCCAATGATGTTTTCACTTCCTTCCCCATAAATTACGGGGCCTTGGGCGTAGATTACGGCAATACGGTTTCGAATGCCTTTCAACTCTTTCTCTGCAATAGCAGCCAGTTGTGATGCAGAAACACGTCTGATGTTTTTGTCTTCGTCTTGGTCTAAGGCAGCATTGATTTTAGCCTTGTAGTCCTCTTCGTAAATCAACGCATCGGCAAGCTCAAGCGTCACGGCTTCTTGCGGAAGATTGGCCAATAAATCATGGGCAATTTCATCGAGACGGGCTTCAGAAATGCCTCTAGACAAAGCGACGTCTTTTCGGATGTTCCCCCAGATGGAGGTCAACAGTTCTGAGATTTGTTGGCGGTTGGCTTCGCTCATTTCACGTTCCAAATAAGGCTCAACAGCACTTTTGTATTTTCCGTGGCGAATCACTTCCATCTTAAAACCGTATTTTTCCTGGAAGTCTTTGTAGTACATCACCTCAGAAGCCAGGCCTTTGAATTCAATTCCACCCATAGGGTGTGCGAAAAGGGAATCCGCAACAGAAGCCAAATAATATCCTTGCTGGGTGTAAAAATCTGCATAGGAATAAATAAACTTTCCACTTTCCTTAAAATCCACCAAAGCATCTCTTATGGCCTTTGTCTGTGCCCACCCGGCAAAGACAACAGGGCTTTTCAGGGTTATTCCCTGAATTTTATCGTTTGTCTTGGCGGCTTTTATTCCGTCCAAGAGGGTTTTTAACTCTTGGGTATCCGGCGACAAACCCAAGGCGCCTTCTAGGGACTGTATTTCAGCGACATTGTCGTAGATTGGAACGTCCATTTCCAATTCCAGCACGCTGTTTTCACGAAGCTCGACTGCAGCTTCTACTTCTTCCAAGCCTACAGTGGTTGCCATGCCGGCCGCAGCAATAAAAAATAAAATAACGATGAGAATCAATGCCACCAAGGTTCCCAAGATGGATGCTAAAAAATTTCGCAAAAAATTCATGTCTTTCTTTTTTTACAAAGATACCCTTTTTGGCGGGGGCAAAAAATTAATGCACCAATCCGGATCGCTGCGCATCTGCGTTTAGGGCCTGATTTAGAAAAATGAATGCCCAGTATTCTGTACTTTTACGCACAAAAAAAAGATGGTTTATCTCTCTTTGGGCAGTAATGTTGGCGACCGCTTTGGATTTTTAGAAAAAGCAATCCAAAAAATTGAAGAAAAGATTGGGCGAGTAGTAAGCGCTTCCCCGGTATATGAAACCCCCGCTTGGGGCTATAATGGGGCTGCATTTTTAAATGCATGCCTGGGTATTGAGACTGAAAAATCTCCCGAAGAAGTGCTAAAAAGCTTGCTGGCCATAGAAGAAAGCCTTGGAAGAATACGAAACCAAGGGCAGGGCTACCAAGACCGAACAATAGATCTAGACCTCCTTCTTTATGATGCACTCATCCTAGAAAGTCCTACGCTAGAACTGCCGCATCCCCGAATGAATTTACGTCAATTTATTCTTACGCCCTTAAACGATATTGCAGGAGAAGTTTTGCATCCCCAACTGCAGAAAAGCATAAGCACCCTGAAGAAAGAATGCCTAGACAACGCCGAATTGAGCCTTTGGAAAGACGGTTTTAGTTTTTTAGGGAACTGAATTTTTGATAAAAATCCCAGCAAACGACTCCGGTAGTTACGGCAACGTTTAGGCTGTGTTTGGTTCCTTCTTGCGGAATTTCAATCACCCCATCAGCTGCATCAATGACTTCTTGCTGGACTCCCTTTACTTCGTTTCCTAAAATCATGGCGGTACGTTCTCCAGCTGCAGGGGAATAATGCTGAAGAAAAATAGCCTTTTCGGCTTGTTCAATGGCCCAAACGTTAATTCCTTCTTCTCGCAATCTTCTCACCAAAGCCACGGCATCTTCCACATGTTCCCAGGCAACAGAAGCCGTTGCACCAAGAGCCGTTTTTTGAATGTCTTTGTGTGGGGGTTTTGCCGTTATTCCACAGAGGTATATTTTCTCAATGAGAAAAGCATCTGCGGTTCGGAATACAGAACCAATGTTGTTTAAACTTCGGATGTTATCCAAGATCAAAATCAAGGGGGTTTTGTCAGCCGATTTAAAGGCTTCCACGCTTTTTCGATCCAGTTCGCTGTTTTTTAATTTTCTGTGCTGCACTGTGCAAAAATAGCCTTTTTTAACAATGAAATTAATGTTACATTCGTAAGGATTCAAAAAGAAAACTCTTGGCAAAAAGCAGTAAAGAAACTCCATTGATGAAACAGTACAACCAGATCAAGGCCAAGTATCCGGATGCTTTGTTGTTGTTTCGTGTAGGGGACTTTTATGAAACCTTTGGAGAAGACGCCGTTAAAGCCTCAAAAATACTGGGCATCATTCAAACCAAACGCGGAGCGGGAAGCAGCAGTGAAACAGAACTGGCTGGCTTTCCACATCACGCGCTAAACACCTATCTCCCCAAGCTGGTAAAAGCGGGATGCAGGGTGGCCATTTGCGATCAGTTGGAGGATCCGAAAATGACCAAAACCATCGTGAAACGTGGAGTCACAGAACTCATTACACCTGGAGTTGCCCTCAACGATGATGTTTTAGAACAGAAAAAAAACAACTACCTCGCCGCCGTACATCAAGGAAAAAAAAACTGGGGCGTCGCGTTTTTGGACATCTCTACAGGAGACTTTTTTTGCAGCGAAGGCGACAACGCCCACGTTCAGCAACTGCTGGAAAAATTTCAACCCAGTGAGGTTTTGGTGCCAAAACCCATGCGTTCTGGATTCTCTGATTATTTTGGAACACAATTTTCACTTTTCTTTTTAGAAGACTGGGTCTTTCAAATCGACTTTTGCAGCCAGCTGCTTTTAGGGCATTTTAACACCCAAACACTAAAAGGCTTTGGCATAGAGAAAAACGAAGCAGGTCAATTGTGCGCGGGTGCCATTCTTCACTATTTGGCAGAGACCCATCACAAAGACCTAAAGCACATCACCAAGATCACCCCCTTGCATTCAAATGATTTTATGGGGATAGATGCCTTTACGGCGCGGAATCTAGAGCTTTTGTACCCAAGCCATCGCGAAGGAAAAGCCCTGATTGATGTGATTGACCATACACTGACCGCAATGGGAGGTAGATTGCTGAAAAATTGGATCAGTTTTCCGCTGATTTCCATGGATGCCATTTTATTTCGTCAAAAGGGGGTCGAGGCTTTTGTTTCGGATGGAGAAACTTTAGAAGCAGTACGTGAACAAATCAAAACGGTGAGCGATGTCGAACGCATAATGTCCAAGATTGCGACACAAAAAATCAGCCCACGCGAACTGGTTCAACTCAAACATTCCCTAGGTGCAACGGAAAGCTTAAAAAAACTTCTTGCTAAAACTACAGCAAAACCCTTGCAACAGATGGGGAATTCCTTTCCAGACAGTACCCCTATAATTTCAAGCCTGGAAGACACCCTGCAAGAAGAGGCTCCTGTAAACCTCAACAAAGGCAATGTAATTGCCGAAGGCTTTTCAAAAGAATTGGATGAATTGCGAGGCCTGCGTTCCTCGGGGCAACAACACCTCGATGCTATGCTGGCTCGTGAAACAGAACGCACGGAAATCCCTTCTTTAAAAATCGCGTTTAACAACGTCTTTGGCTATTACATCGAAGTGCGCAATACCCACAAGGACAAAGTCCCGGAGGCCTGGGTGCGAAAGCAAACCTTGGTCAATGCAGAACGCTACATCACCGAAGAACTGAAGGAATACGAAACCAAAATCCTTGGGGCAGAAGAAAAAATTCAGCAGTTGGAACTGCACTGTTTTGAAACATTGGTGCATCAATTGCAGGCGCATTTGGCTGACCTAAAAACCACTGCACTTTCCCTTTCTACGCTGGATTGCATTCAAGGTTTTGCACAACTGGCACAAAAACACGATTACCATGCCCCTACCCTAGAACCCGACAGTAAAACGTTGGAAATTACTGCTGGGCGCCATCCTGTCATTGAACAACAACTTCCGCTGGGGACGGCCTACATAGACAATGATGTTCATTTGGGGAGTGCTGCCCAACAAATCATCATGATCACGGGTCCGAATATGTCGGGGAAATCGGCCTTATTGCGGCAAACGGCTTTGATTGTTTTGCTGGCACAAGTGGGTTCCTTTGTTCCGGCAAAAGCGGTGAAAATGGGTGTTGTAGATCGTATTTTTACTCGGGTCGGTGCCAGCGACAATCTCTCTATGGGAGAGTCTACGTTTATGGTAGAGATGAATGAATCGGCTTCTATACTGAACAATATAACGTCCAATAGCCTGGTGTTGTTGGATGAAATTGGCCGAGGTACCAGCACCTATGACGGGATATCCATTGCATGGGCCATCGCAGAATACCTGCATCAACACCCGGCGCAACCCAAGACCTTGTTTGCGACGCATTATCATGAATTGAATGAGATGACGCAAAAATTTGAGCGCATCAAAAACTACAATGTCGCCGTCAAAGAAATGAAAAACGACGTGCTTTTTTTACGGAAGCTTCAAGCTGGAGGTAGCGCGCACAGTTTTGGCTTGCATGTGGCAAAAATGGCCGGAATGCCCCCTGCAGTTCTGCGCTCTGCAGAAAAAAAACTAGCCCTCTTGGAAAAAACCCATGCTACAGAAGACCGAAAAGAAGCCCTAAAAAACAGCAAGGAAGAAATGCAGTTGAGTTTTATCAGCTTAGACGACCCCTTATTGGAAGACATAAAAGCGGATATTCTGACCTTAGACATCAATACACTGACCCCTGTAGAAGCCTTGATGAAACTCCACGGTATCAAAGGAAAACTAGGGGGAAAAAGCGAGTAAATATTCAAAATATTTTTAGCTAATTCTGAATTTTGTTTTACATTTGCACCACTCTGCGAAAGTAGCTCAGGGGTAGAGCATCACCTTGCCAAGGTGAGGGTCGCGGGTTCAAATCCCGTCTTTCGCTCATTTAATTTCTACTGCTCGAGTGGTGGAATTGGTAGACACGTTGGACTTAAAATCCAATGACCATTGCGGTCGTGCGGGTTCAAGTCCCGCCTCGAGTACTAAACCCTCCTTTTTAGGAGGGTTTTTTTATACAAATAAGTATTGATTGTTAAAACGAATAAAACGGAAGTACCTAAATAAAAAAGCCACTATATAAAGTGGCTTTTTTGGGGAGATTCTCTTTTTTAAACTCCACCAAAGTCTTTTAATAAAATTGTTTTTTTCATGATAGACAGGTTAAGATTATTAGCAATGTACAAAATTAATTCTTCTTCCACTCTTTTGCGACTTTCTCATATTCAGACCAGATTGTATGGGATTTTTCGGTTTGAACATGTCTTATATACTTTTCTGATAAACTATGTGTTCTTATAAATAACGATCTATAGCTATCTCTTATTATATCTTCGTCAACATGATTTTTTTTAATTAACAAACTAATGTGCTCAAAATAGTTGAGTACTTGAATTACTTCACGTTCATCATTTGGATTATTATTAAAATAATTCATTAAATCAGATATTGTTATTTGTGCTAATCCAAGTTCTTTATCTATTCTTCTTAACGCCTCAAAAGAACGGGCTATGTAGTCTTTATGCCCTTCCGCAATAATACTAAAGGAATATTGGTTTTTATTGATCTCTAATGAACTCTTATGATGATTTTGAATAATATCGATATTTCGAGAAAAATTAATCAAAGTAAAAAGCGCAACTCCAGCGGCAATAAAAGCAATGACATCTGTAATTTCAAAGGGGATTTTTAGATAGTGCAAAAAAGAAAATAATACAAATCCAACTAAGACTAGCGCAATAAGGCTGTATCGAGTAATACGCTTATAATTATCTAATTTAAAAGCATTTGGTCTTTTCATAATACGTAGGTTAAGACTTTAAAAATACCATAAATTAAAAAAATGTCGTCAAAATGACACAATAAACATCAATTACCTTAAAAGTGGCTAACTAATTATGTTTTAAAAGTCCCGCCTCGAGTACAAAACCCTCCTTTTAGGAGGGTTTTTTTATGCTCCTTATTTCTTTTTTGCTATATTTAAATTCCAAATCTTAATTGTATGCACAACTTAGACGCAAAGGTAATCGCCCTTTTGCTGCCCTTCAACCCATTTATTGTTATCCATCAGCCCGATAAACGGAATAACAGACTATTGAACATAATTCCCATAAAAAACGGTTGAGAAAACCCCCAAAACCTTTCCCAAAAAACCATACTTAACTCCCATGGATTATATAAAAAAAAAGAAAGACTCGACTATCTACTTGAATTACTTAAACAAGAGAGATGCAACACCATAGAAGAGATTTCACTAAAGTTTAATATTAGCCCACGAACTTGCAAAAGGATGATTGCCATTCTCCGAGATATAGGGCATCACATCACCTATTCCAAGCTATCCAAAAAATATTTTCTTGAGGACGACTCATAGCGATTTAGAGCGTACCAGAATAATTCATAACAGGGTCCAAAAAAATATTTTTTAAAGAAGGACAGAAATTGGCACTCTAACCTATTAATATTAATCCTATAACAGAAGGCGATTACCGAAAAGCCTCAAATAGAGTAGGTCAATTTAATACCTTAAATCTTATGAAAACACTTAATTTAAATGAAATGGAAACCATTCAAGGAGGTGATGTAGGTTGCGCCCTTGCCGTAGCGGGTACTGCTTTAGCTTTTGCTGGACTTTTTGCGCTTGGCCCTGTTACTGGAGGAGCCTCATGGGTTGCTTTGGCTTCAACTGCCGGA
>CBFIJA010000048.1:0-13059 GCA_965662875.1 Candidatus Arcticimaribacter sp. | reverse complement strand
CTATTTGCTGAAGGTGGCAGTAGACGAATACATTACCCCAAAAGATTACCAGGGGTTAACTACATTTATTGCATTAATGTTGGCCGTTCTTGTTTTAGAAGTAGTGTTCCAATACATCTTTATTTACTACGCCAATAGCTTGGGGCAATTTATTGTAAAGGATTTGCGAATAAAATTATTCGATAAAATCATACACTTCAAAATGGCCTACTTTGACAAATCTGCAGTAGGAAGACTGGTCACTCGATCCGTTACAGACATAGAAACCATTGCCAGTATTTTTAGTCAAGGATTATTTATGATCATTGCAGATTTACTAAAAATGGCTTTGGTTGTGGTTGTCATGTTGTGGGTGAGTTGGAAGTTGTCTCTTATTGTATTTGCCATTCTCCCCATCATTGTTTACGCCACTCGAGTTTTTCAAAAGTCAATGAAAAAAGCTTTTGAGGAAGTGCGTTTACAAATTGCCAATTTAAATACGTTTGTTCAAGAGCGCATCAGTGGGATGCGTATTGTACAATTGTTTAATCGGGAGCGAAAAGAACAGTTGATTTTTCAGGAAATAAATGAGAAACACAAAAAAGCCTGGTTGAAAACAGTTTGGTTTAATTCAATCTTTTTTCCAATTGCAGAAATCTCGACTTCTGTTACCATCGGACTCATCGTTTGGTATGGAGGATTGAACGCTTTAAGCGGAAATGGAGTTTCATTGGGTGTTATCTTTCTATTCATACAACTCTCTCAAATGCTTTTCCGACCATTGCGTCAAATCGCGGATAAATTCAACACCCTTCAAATGGGGATGGTAGCTGCAGATCGTGTATTTAAAATTCTTGAAACAGAAAGTCAGATTAAGAATTCAGGATCTTTTGCGCCAAAAAGTATTCAAGGAAGATTAACGATCATAGATTTAAATTTTTCTTATGTTCCCGATACTCCTGTGATCAAGGGTATTGATTTGGACGTAGCGTCTGGCGAGACCATTGCCATTGTCGGGGCAACGGGGGCAGGTAAATCAACTTTAATTAATTTGGTTTCTCGTTTTTACGAATTTGAAGCAGGTGATATTCTCCTAGATGATGTCTCCATTCGAGACTATCGTTTGGAAGATTTGCGCCATAAAGTGGCTTTGGTATTACAAGATGTATTTCTGTTTGCCGATACCATTTACAATAACATTACACTAAAAAATCCATCCATTTCTAGGGAAGAAGTCATTGACGCAGCCAAGGCCATTGGGGTGCATCAGTTCATCAGTTCCCTCCCCGGGGGTTATGATTACAACGTGAAAGAACGCGGGGTAATGTTATCATCGGGTCAGCGTCAGTTGATTGCTTTTTTACGGGCGTATATCAGCAATCCAGCTTTACTGGTCTTCGATGAAGCAACTTCATCAATTGACTCCTATTCAGAAGAATTGATTCAACAAGCCACAAAGAAAATTACCAAAGGAAAAACGTCCATTATAATTGCTCACCGTTTGGCGACCATTCGCCATGCAGATCGAATTGTTGTGATGGAAAACGGCAAAATCATTGAAGTAGGTACGCATGCGGAACTGTTAAAAATTCCAGAAGGCGCCTACAGTCAGTTGCATGCTATGCAGTTAAGTAAAATGGCAGAGAAGGTTTAAAGGCTTAGATCTTGCTTTAGGGTATGTTCCAGTTCCCGGGGCGATTTAAATCGCTCTATTTTTCCGTCCTTTACATATACGATTTCTCCTCTTTGTTCAGAAACCACTACTGCTACAGCGTCTGTTTTTTCTGTAATCCCAACGGCTGCTTTATGGCGCAGCCCAAAGCGCTTTGGAAGCGAACTGGATTCAGAGACTGGTAAAACGACTCGTGTTGCTTTTATGAAATTCCCAGAGACGATTACAGCACCGTCATGAAGCGGGTTGTCTTTAAAAAAGATGGTTTCTAAAATTTGTGGACTAATTTGTATCCGAGTTGCATCTCCCGTTTCTTTTAAGAAATCAAGGCTATTGCTGCGTTCCAAGACAATAATGGCACCAGTTTTTGTTTCTGCCATTCGTTCACAAGAGGCGATAAGGGTAGAAGTGTCTAGCCCAGTGACCTGTTGGTCATCTGAATTTAAAAAGGAAAAAAAACGCGATAAACTATTTCTTCGGGTGTAGTTTGTTGATCCTAGCAGCAACAAGAATTTTCGGATTTCCTGTTGAAAAACAACAATGAGTGCAAAAAAACCAACACTGATGAAGTTCCCCAAGATATTGCTGAGTACGTCCATATTAAGGGCATCTGTGATGATCCAAATCAAGTAAATGATGACGATGCCCAAAAATATATTGATCGCTACAGTTCCGCGTAAAAGTTTGTAGAGGTAATACAACAATACCGCAACCAAGACGATATCAATTACGTCAATTAGTGAAAATTGTAAAAACTCGAGTTGGTTCAAATTCTAGGGTTTCTTGTAAAGTTAGAAAAACTATTGCACAGCTTGTAAGATTTTTATGCATTCTTTGGCTTCAAGAACATCGTGGGCACGCAAAATATGTGCCCCTTTTTGAAGTGCCAAAGTATGGGCGACACTTGTCCCATTGAGCGCAGTTTCGGGTGTATTGCCCAATAGTTTATAAATCATTGATTTTCGGGACACCCCAGCCAAAAGGGGTTGTTTTAAGATGTGGAAATGATCGAATTTTTTGAGCATTTCATAATTGTGTTCCAGTGTTTTTCCAAAACCAAAACCTGGATCCAGGATAATATCGTTGATACCCGCAGCATAGGCTGCATTTATTTTCTGCGAAAAATAATACATCAAAGTTTTTATGATGTCCTCTTTATACTTAGGGTTGTTTTGCATATTCTGTGGCGTTCCTTGCATATGCATTGCGATATAAGGGACTTGAAATCTTCCCACTGTCGTCATCATCTCGGGGTCTAGATCTCCCGCAGAAATGTCATTGATTATTGCTGCACCTCTGTCTAAACTCTCCGCTGCAACCCTGGCTCTATAAGTATCAATAGAAAAAAGGGCAGTAGGAAAAGTTTTTGTCAGTTCTTCCAAGGCGGGGAGAAGTCTATGCATTTCTTCAGTTTCAGAAACTTCTGCGGCTCCAGGTTTTGAACTGCAGGCGCCAAGATCTATAAAGTCGGCTCCCTCTGACAACATCTTTTCACATTGATTCAGTACTTCATCCGTTTGTTGTTGCCGGCTTCCCGCATAAAAAGAATCAGGGGTAAGGTTGATGATTCCCATAACCTTGGGTTGAGAAAGATCTACCAGTTTGCCTTTACATTGTATCTGCATTTGTTTTGAGGATAACTTTTCTTCCTTTTTTTGAAAGACTTAAAAAATTAACCGAAATTTACGCAAATTATTAGGAGTATCATGATTCCCACGACAACGCATTATAAACAAATAACCGATAATTGTCGAACTTTATTTGTAAAAAAAATGAAGGATTATGGTCCTGCTTGGCGCATTTTAAGACTTCCCTCACTCACCGATCAGATTTTCATAAAAGCGCAGCGTATCCGGAGCATACAATCTTTGGAAACACAGAAAATTGAAGAGGGCCAGCAGAGTGAATTTATCGGTATTGTGAATTATGCCATTATGGCTTTGATACAATTGGAGAAAGGAGTGGCGGAGCAACCCGATTTGGATACACAAAGCTGTATTGATTTATACGATAAACATTTGGGCATTACCTATCAATTGATGTTGGATAAAAATCACGATTACGGAGAAGCATGGCGTGACATGCGCGTAAGTTCCTTGACGGATTTAATATTACAAAAACTTCTTAGGGTAAAGCAAATTGAGGACAATCAAGGAAAAACCCTTGTAAGTGAAGGCATTGATGCCAATTATCAAGACATGATCAATTATGCTGTTTTTGCCTTGATTCATCTGGATAATACCCCCGAATGATACGTTTTATAAAAGAAAAGTTAGGTTATGGTCTTTTGACCCTTTTTGGAGTGAGCAGTCTTGTCTTTTTTTTATTTTCCGTTCTTCCAGGAGATCCTTCCGAGATGATGTTGGACCAAAGGGCAGGTCAAGAAGAGCGTCAAAAAATTAGACAAAAATTCGGGTTTGATTTACCCTTGTACACTCAGTACGTTTATTTCATTAATGATCTCTCTCCGTTTTCATTGCACAGCACAGATCCAAAACACTTTACCTTTTATTCGAAAGAAAAATATTCAGGGCTGTCATTCGATTTAGGGAAGATTAAAGCGGTACTGAAGCTGCCATATCTTCGTATTTCGTTCCAAAAACAAGGTAAGCCTGTATCTCAAATCATTGCTCAAACTTTACCCAACACCATTTATCTGGCGTTATTTGCCATCGGCATTGCTGTCCTAATAGGATTTTTACTGGGCTTACTTTCGGGTTTTTACCACACTACTTGGTTGGATCGGTTTCTTCAGCTTTTGAGTACTTTAGGCATGAGTTTGCCCTCTTTTTTTAGTGCCATACTATTCGCCTGGGTTTTTGGTCATGTTTTACAGGAGTATACGGGATTGAATATGACGGGGAGTTTATACGAAATGGATGATTATGGTGAAGGGATGCATTTGCAATTAAAAAATATTTTATTGCCCGCAGTTGTTTTGGGGATTAGACCCATAGCTGTTGTGGTTCAATTGGTACGATCAGGCATCATTGATGTTTTGACTCAGGATTACATCCGTACAGCACGTATGAAAGGACTTTCATGGCCCAAAGTGCTTTATAAGCATGCGATAAAAAACATCCTTAACCCTGTTATTACTGCTCTCTCCGGATGGTTTGCTTCGATGCTGGCTGGTGCAGTATTTGTTGAATACATCTTCGGATGGCGCGGGCTTGGGAAAGAAATTGTAACCGCCCTAAATTCTCTTGATATTCCTGTGGTTACAGGAATTGTCTTGGTCATAGCCAGCTTGTTTGTTTTGTTGAATGCCCTGGTTGAAATCACCTATGTTGTTATAGACCCACAAAGAAAAACCTTATAAACTAAATTGAATTAAAATGAGAACAAAAATTGTAGCAGGAAACTGGAAAATGAATAAAGATCAGGCCGAAACAAAAACCTTGATCCAAGAGTTAATCCAGCAAGGTGAATTTTCCAACAAAAGAGTAATGATTGCTCCTACGGCAGTAAACCTTTCAGCCGCTAAACAAGCCCTAGAAGGCTCAAAAATTGAAGTAGTTGCTCAGAACATGCATCAAGCCACATCTGGAGCTTTCACCGGAGAGATATCCGGCGCAATGCTAAAAGGAATCAATGTTGATACTGTTATCTTAGGGCATTCTGAGCGAAGAGCTTATTTTGGTGAAACAGATGCGGTACTGGAAGAAAAAGTGGCTGCTGCACTACAGCAAGATCTTGAAGTAATTTTTTGTTTTGGAGAAGAATTGGAAGATCGAAAGTCGGGAAAGCATTTTGAAGTGGTAGCCCATCAAATTAAAAACGCCTTGTTTGGATTAGACGCTGCAGCTTTAAAGCACGTCATATTAGCTTATGAACCTGTTTGGGCGATAGGAACAGGCGAAACAGCCTCCCCAGAACAAGCTCAGGAAATGCATGCATTTATTCGGAATTTAATGGCAGAAAAGTTTGGGCAAGCGTCGGCTGACGGAATCAGTATCTTGTATGGCGGGAGTGTAAAGCCCAACAATGCGCAAGAAATATTTTCCAAAGCTGACGTCGATGGAGGCCTTATCGGAGGAGCATCTTTAAAAGCCGAAGATTTTTTTGCAATTGTAAAATCATTGTAGATGTCAACCCCCTACGTAAAATTAAGTGCAACAATTGACCCTAAGGATCCATGGGCGGAAATCTTAATGGCCCAACTGGCAGATTATCCCGTGGAAAGTTTTGTAGAAACAGACAGCGGTTTTGAGGCTTATTTCCCTCAAGATCAATGGGACGAAGATTGTCTTTCACTTTTGCGTGAGGAAAACTCGAGTTATCAATGTACATTAAAAAAAGAACATCTGGCTCCTGCAAATTGGAATGCTGTTTGGGAGTCAGATTTTGAACCCATCAAAGTTGGAAATGCTTGCGCTGTACGTGCAGACTTTCATTCTCCTATAGATGTGCCTTATGAATTGGTGATTACCCCTAAAATGAGTTTTGGGACAGGGCATCATCAGACCACCTATATGATGTTGGAATCTTTGTTGGAAGAACAACGGATCCCTCCACGCGTTTTGGACATGGGATGTGGGACTGGAGTTTTGGCTATATTGGCTGAAAAGCTAGGGGCTGAAAAACTGGATGCTATTGATATAGAGTTGTGGTGCCAAGAGAACACAGAAGAAAATGCTAAGAAAAACGGTTGCTCTGGGATTACCGCTTTACAGGGGGACGTTTCTCTATTGGCGAACAAAAGCTATGATCTAATTTTAGCCAACATCAATAAAAACGTTTTACTGTCAGACATTTCCACCTATGCCGAATGTCTAGCTGAAGGAGGAAAGTTGTTTTTAAGTGGATTTTATAAAGAGGATCTAGAAGAAATTCAACAGTGTTGTGCGAAGCACAAACTCAGCTACCTAAGCCATAAAGAAAAAGAACAATGGACCGCCGCAAAGTTTCAGAAAAATGAAGTTTGATACATTTCCAAAAATACAAGAAGAAGAACAAGTAGAGGTGTTGGAAGCCCGACAGCATGAAATTATCTTACACAACGATGATGTCAATACCTTTGATCATGTAATACGTTGTTTAATGCGGATATGCGATCAAACACTTGAGCAAGCAGAGCAATGTGCATACATTGTGCACTACCACGGAAAATGTGTTGTAAAAACGGGATCGCTAGAAGATCTGCAACCCCGTTGTTTATTGTTGCTGGAAGAAGGTCTTTCTGCTGAACTGATTTAGTGCGGTAGTTTTTTGGCGAATACACCGTAAATAAAGGTTCCGAAAATGGCTGCTAAAAGGACGATTATAATACTGTAAAAGCCAGCACCGAATAGAATAAACATGGGGCCGGGACAAGCCCCTGCTAAAGCCCATCCGAGCCCGAAAAACGTTCCTCCAAGTAAACCTCCTGTATAGCGAGGTAATTTTTTTGGGGGCATGATCTCGTTTCCTGCTTGTGTTTTTAGCCCAATTTTTTTTGCAACTTGAAGTAAAATTACTCCCGTTACAACAGCAGTGCCGATAATCCCATACATGTGAAAAGATTCAAAGCGGAACATTTCAAAAATACGGTACCAAGAAACGGCTTCAGATTTGGTAAGAACAATTCCGAAAACGATGCCTACAAATAGATATTTTAAATATTTCATTTGGTTTTAGATTTAGAATAGGAAAGGAAAGATTAGATGCGTCATGACGAGTCCGCCAATAAAAAAGCCAACAACAGCGACCAAAGAAGGAAGCTGTAAACTGCTCAGGCCTGTGATGGCGTGTCCAGATGTGCACCCTCCAGCATAACGCGTTCCAAACCCAATAAAAAGTCCAGCAAGAATCAATAGTCCTAGGTTTTTCGGTTCCGATAAAGCAGCTGTACCATACAATTCCATTGGGGCCAATCCCTCTCCTGGCGTTTCAAAACCATAATGCTGAAGTGCCTCTTTTGTGGTGGGATTCAAGTCGATACTAGCATTGCCATCCAATGCTTGAACAGCAATAAAACCGCCGATAATACTTCCAAGCACCACAACGAGGTTCCAAACCTGATTTTTCCAATCGAACTCAAAAAAATTGACTTTTTTTCCCGCTCCTGCAATACTGCAAAGCGTTCTTAGGTTGGAGGACATCCCAAAGGTTTTGTCAAAGTACAATAAGGCAAACATAATGCCTCCAATTAATGGGCCCGAAATATACCAAGGCCAGGGTTGCATGATAAAATCCATTTAATAATTTTTGGCTAAAATAAATAAATCACTAAGAGCCCTATGCAACTTTTGATACATTAGTTCGGATTTAATCCTTATTTTCACACCAAAAAGAAAAATGCAAAAAATTCAATTTATTATTGCCCTTGTGGCAATGCAATCTGTTTTTGCACAAAATGAAATCATGAAAAATAGTTTACACCAATTTACCGTAGAAACGTTAGAAGGAAAAAGTTTTGATTTTGCTTCTTTGAAAGGAAAGAAAGTTATGATCGTGAATACTGCTTCAAAATGTGGATTAACACCACAATACAAGCAGTTGCAAGCGATATACGATAAATACGAAGCAGATGATTTTGTGATTGTTGGCTTCCCTGCCAATAATTTCTTGGCACAAGAACCAGGAACAAATCAGGAAATTGCTGTTTTTTGTGAACGAAACTACGGCGTGACTTTCCCCATGATGGCTAAGATTGATGTAAAAGGAAAAAACATGCACCCCTTGTATCAATTTTTAACAGAGAAAGAAAAAAACGGGGTGATGGATTCTGAAGTAACTTGGAACTTTCAAAAATACCTGATCAACGAAGAGGGGCAATTAGAGGAAGTGGTTTCGCCAAGAACTGCTCCTGACGATGAAGAGATAATCAATTGGATTACCAAATAAATTCATGAAAAAGAAACAATTCGACACCCAGTGTGTCCATGAAGGACAACTTGAAGATCCTATATATCAAGGAGCAATCTCTCCGTTGTATTTATCTACAGCTTATGGGTATGAAGTCACGGATCGGTATCCTAGGTATTTCAACACGCCCAACCAGGTTGGATTGGCCAAGAAAATTGCCGCTTTGGAAGGAGCAGAGGAGGGATTGATTTTCGGTTCAGGAATGGCCGCGATTTCTACGGCACTTCTAGCTTACCTAAATGCGGGGGATCATGTGGTATTGCAAAATGATCTTTATGGTGGTACTACAAATTTGGTGGTCGAACATTTTAACAATTACGGTATCGCCTATTCATTTGCAGAAGGTCTTACTGCAGAAGCTTTTGCGGCAAAGATTCAAAAAAATACCAAAGTCATCTACGTAGAAACGCCCAGTAACCCTCTCATGAAAGTTGTGGATTTGAAGGCGATTGTTGATTTGGCAAAAGCACATGATTTGGTTTCTATGATTGACAACACCTTTGCCTCTCCGGTAAACCAAAATCCCATTGCGTTTGGGATAGATGTAGTGCTTCATTCTGCCACCAAGTATTTAGGCGGTCACAGCGATATATTAGCTGGCGCCATCGCTTGTTCTGCTGAACACATGAAGCCTATTTTCGCGGTTGCTAAAAGCTTGGGTGGGAATCTAAGTGATCTGTCGGTTTGGTTGCTAGAACGAAGCATCAAAACCTTGTCTTTGCGGGTAAATCAACAAAATAAAAATGCCCAAAGCATAGCAGAATTTTTAGTGCAGCATCCCCAGGTGAATAAAGTACATTACCCTGGATTAAAAGATCACCCCGATCACGATTTGGCTAAAAAGCAAATGAAAGGGTTTACGGGCATGCTTTCTTTTGAATTAACCTCTGAAGTCGATAGAAATGCATTCCAAAAAAAATTAGACCTTATCCAACCGGTTGTAAGCCTTGCTGGAGTTGAAAGTACGATGACAATCCCAGCAATAACCTCACATAAGTTATTGCACCCAGAAGAGCGCATAAAGCAAGGAATAACAGACCAACTCATTCGTTTATCTTGTGGAATTGAAGACGTTCAGGATTTGATTTCAGACATTGATCACGCTTTAAAAACAACAGCCCATGAAAGTTGATATTCTCGCTTTTGGTGCGCATCCAGACGATGTTGAATTGGGGTGTGGCGGAACCCTTGCCAAAGCTATCGCTCAAGGAAAAACAGTTGGAATTGTCGACTTAACACGCGGGGAGTTGGGAACGCGCGGCACTGCAGAAATAAGAGACAAAGAGGCAGCCGCTGCAGCTCAAATTTTAAAGGTTTCTTTTCGAAAAAATCTAGCCTTCAGAGACGGGTTTTTTGTCAATGACGAAACCCATCAATTGAAAGTGGTTGAACTTTTAAGATTGCATCAACCCAAGATCGTTTTGTGTAATGCCATCGAGGATCGGCATATCGATCACGGAAAGGGGAGTAGCTTGGTAAGCGACGCTTGTTTTTTATCGGGTTTAGAAAAGATAAAAACTATCCATGCCGATAACCTAATACAAAAACCATGGCGCCCACAGCATGTATACCATTACATTCAATGGAAAGAGATTACACCCGATTTTGTGATGGATATTTCGGATCATCTAGAAGAAAAAATGAATGCGATAAAAGCATACAGCAGTCAGTTTTATGACCAAAACAGTGACGCCCCTGAAACCCCGATTAGCAGTAAAAACTTTTTGGAAAGTGTGCAGTACAGAGCGCAAAACTTAGGGCGATTAGCAGGAGTAGATGCCGCTGAGGGCTTTACCGTAGAGCGTACTCCTTTAATCAACGACTTAATGGCCTTTAAATAAAAAACCCTCCTGGGTAAGAAGGGTTTTTAATGAACGTATTTACAATTGGTTTTTTGTAGTCGCTACACCCGTATAAATTGGTGCATTGGTAAATCCGTCAGGATTGTATTCTTGCATGTTGGATTTGTCTGTAGGCGGATTTACATTCTCTACTCCAATACGGTATTGGTAAAGGTCGCCTAAGTTTTTAAAGGCATCCCAAGTAACAACATCAGACCATTCTTCGCCTATAGGGTGTACTTTGCGGGCGACGCCCCATCCCACCATATTGAGTTTTGACTGATTCGCCTCAAAAAATGGACGCCAGAGGGATTTGTTTTCTTCAATAAAACCATTGGTGTTTTTAGGTTTACCAAAATTAAATTGGAATACAACATTGCCGTCGTATTTACTGTCCCAAAGCGCACTTTCTACTTGATACAATACTTTAACGTCTTTTTTCCAGCTGAATAATTTTTGTAGTTCTGCCACCTCTTTTTGTTCTTTTGCTGACAAGATATTCCCAGCATTGCTCCACCAAGCTGCTTTTGGACTAACAATTCCATTAACGTCTTTGGCAGATTGAACAAAGACATAGTTGTAATTATCTTCATCGTTAATGTTATCCAAATGCATTGTTTTGTTTAGGGACCATCCCATGATGTCTCCTTTGTCAACGGCTGCCTGAGCGACACGTTGCATGTACATGGATTCAACCTTTTCAAAGGCTTCTAAATCTCCTTCAATTTGAACGGCATGGATGGTGAATAAAAAGTTTTCTTGTGCTTGAAGTGAGACACCAACGCACAAAAAAGTAATTAAAAAAAATATTTTTTTCATAATAAATTGGTTTAAGGTTAATTCTAAAGTAGTGCTATTTGATTGAAATTCCAACTTTTAGGGTTGAATAAATCATTGAGATGAGTTCCTTGCGTAAACATTTCCGGCCAAGCTTTGAATGGAACAAAAAAAGCTTTAAATTTGCCGTCCAAACGGTGGTTGTAGCTCAGTTGGTTAGAGCGCCTGATTGTGGTTCAGGAGGTCGTCGGTTCGAGACCGATCTTCCACCCAGTTGATTAAAGGGATTGCAGCAATGCAGTTCCTTTTTTTTTTTTACATATTATTTGCACCCACGTTTAATCAAAAAAGATTATGCGTTTTTACCCATTCTTTTGAAACGATTTAATTTGTAGTTTTAACATCTAAGTTTTTTTTATGGAAACCATCAATAAGTATTCTATCATTATGATTAGCATTAGGAAAATTGTTCGGGCAATCAACCTAGAATCAAAAAGGATAGAAAAAGATTACGGTCTTAGTATCCCACAGTTACTTACTTTAAAGTTTTTAGAAGAGAATGTAGAATATAAGAGTACCATGAAGGAACTTAAAGAACATTTATCACTCAATGCAAGTACAGTATCTGGAATAGTAGCTCGTCTTGAGACAAAGGGGTTGATCGCCCGTTTGCCTAATCCTAACGACAAAAGAAGTACACCTATTATACTTACGTCAAATGGCAATAAACTAATCAAGCAAACAGATGAATCCTTACACGAGCGTGTAATGCGAAAATCCAACTCATTAACTGACTACGAATACCAACAAATATTAGTTTCTTTTCAAACTATTATTAAGATTTTTGACATTGATGATGTCGATGCATCCCCTATTATCAGTGGTCAAACAGAGATTTAATTTTTCCTAAAAGTAGTTTTGATTATAATTGTTTTCTATAGAAAACAATTTTCGTACTTTTGCCTGCAAATTAATTAATATGCAAAAGTACATACTACTTATTTTATTCCTCTGTTGTTTAAGTATTCACGCTCAAGATGCCGTTTTGAGTGGTGTTGTCTTGGATGAGAATAATATTCCACTACCCGGTGCAACGGTTCAAATGCTTGGAAGTCAAGATGGGGTAATCACCGATTTTGACGGGAATTTCTCAATTGAGGTTTCTTCAAACGCAACGATCGAAATATCTTATATAGGGTATGAAAAATATGTTCTTAATGGTCCTTTTGACAGTGGTATACAAATCCAATTGGTGCCTTCAAACGCTTTAGAAGAGGTTGTGATAACTGCCTTGGGGATAAGACGTACTGAAAAAGCTTTGGGTTATTCTGTTCAAGGAATTAAAGCAGATGAAATTTCAAAGGTGAAAGCTACTAATGTGGTAAATTCTTTAGCCGGGAAAGTAGCAGGGGTAAATATTACGGGTTCTGCTGCTGGACCTTCTGCTTCTTCAAACATTAATATCCGTGGGGCTTCTTCTTTAATGGGAAACAACCAACCTTTGTTTGTTGTGAATGGAATGCCCATCACCAATGATCTGTATACTTTTGATGACGGTTTGAACGGGTCAACTTCGATTGATTTCGGGAATGCCGCACAAATTATCAATACAGACGATATCGAAGCCATAAGCGTGCTTAAAGGACCAGCAGCCTCTGCCTTATATGGTTCTAGAGCTGCGAATGGAGTAATTCTCATTGAAACCAAAACGGGAAACTTTGTTAAAGAAGGTTTGGGTATAGAAATAAACTCTAGCATTCAAGTAGCAAACCCACTTAAATTACCAGATTACCAAAATAAGTATGGTTCTGGTGGAGGAGGAAAATACAGTTACCTCAATGGTTCTACCTATATTGGTGCAAACGAAAATTACGACGCTTATGGCGAAAACTGGGGCCCCGTATTAAACGGTCAATTGGTAAAACAATTTAACTCAAACGG
>CBFIJA010000047.1:0-13531 GCA_965662875.1 Candidatus Arcticimaribacter sp. | reverse complement strand
TATGTCTGGATTACAGCCCACTCTGATTTTAACTTTCCAACAGGTCACTCTGGCATTTTCCAACCTATGGCCATCCACAACAGTCCTAACAGCAGTATCGCTGGACGCTTTGTTCATGATAGCCCCATTGCTGCCCCTTTAGGAAAGGGTATTGGTAAAATAACGCCTGAATATTATTGGGAAGCTGTAGGTGAAGACACTGCACAGCTTTCATTTGGCTGGACCGCCTTGTCCAACCTAACTCTTATCGCAGATGAACTTGAGGATTTATTAATTGTTGGATTCAATGGCGATCAGTGGGAAATCATTCCTGCTAAAATAAACCTAAACCTTTTTGGGGATCAAAGCGCCTCGACTTTAACTAATGGTGCGATCACTACCCTGGACAAAGTAGATTTAAACCGTTTTAATCGATTCACATTTGGGAAAAGCACAATGGACAATGACATTCAAGTCTCCGAAGCATTTACCCCAAACGGAGACAACATAAATGACCGCTGGTATATTCGGAATATCAATCTTTACCCAAACGCAAATATTCGGGTATATAACCGCTGGGGAAATCTTATTTATGAAGCAAAAGAGGGCTATGAAAATGACTGGAATGGACATTACGCTAAAAAGAGAAACCCACTTCCAAGCGCACCCTATTTCTATCAAATTGATTTAGAATCGGATGGAGAAATAGATGTAGAAGGGTGGCTGTATATCAATTACTAAGAATAAAGGAAGAATGATGAAATTAAGATGGACCGTACTGTTTTTTATTTTTAGTAGTGGATTTTTATTTGCCCAACAAGAAACGAACTATGCCTTGTACAAAAGACATTTTAACATCATTAACCCTGCTGTCGCAGGAGCAATAGAGAGCACGTCTATAAATCTAAGCGTCCGGACCCAGTGGACTGGAATTAAAGATGCCCCAGAAACCCAAGTTCTATCCTTTAGCACCCCCATAGAAAACAGAAAAGTTGGATTGGGATTGACCATAATCAACGATAGAATATCGATAGAACGACAAAAACAAGTGTATGCCGATTTTTCCTACCGTTTGGATACTTCAGGGAATACAGAAATCTTTCTCGGATTAAAAGGAGGAGGGAATTTTTTTGGTTTAAATGGTGATGACGCCCTCATTTATAATCAAAATGGACAAATCACTGATCCTCAAATCACAACTTTTTCTCGTTTTCTCCCCAATGTTGGTGTAGGTGTATACATCCAGGATAACGAAACGTTTTTTATCTCTTTGTCTGCACCAAGAATATTGAACACAAAACGTTATAAAGAGCAGGAAGGACAATTGACGGTAGCGACAGATAAGCCTCATTTATTTACCAGCGCAGGGGTTTATATACCCCTCAACTACGACTGGACATTAACCCCTTCTTTTTTACTCACCTTAGTAGATTCTGCGCCCACCGAATTTATTTTCGATTTAGGATTTTCGTATTTAAATAAATTTGATTTTGACGTTCAATATAGCAATACACAAAGCATGGGTGGGAACATTTTTTTTAAAGTGAATGAAAACTTAGAGTTTGGGTATGCTTATACTGCACCCATCAACACACAACTTAGAGCCAGCGTATTGGCGTCTCATGAAATCATTCTTAAAGTCAAGCTAAACAATTGATTATGGATACCGTTTTTCGGCATTGGAATACACTTCATGTCAATCTAATTTCATTAAAATACTTGTTAAATTATGCATTAGAGGTAAACACTCTTCCTCAAAATAAAAAAAAAGTATATTACAGATATCACCTGGTAAATAAACTTTTATTTGAATTACAAAAAAGCTCAATTGCAAAACAGTGTCAGGAAAACAACATTAAAAAAGGCTATGCACTGTTCAAAAAAAATGTCCCCAACAATCAGCAAATAAATAAACACGAATTGGATTCAATCATAAAGAAACTCATCAATCAAAGCATTAAGCTCAATGATTTATTGAACAAAGACCACGAAGAATACAGAAACCTTTACTGCAAAAAAGTGCGTAGCTACTTACTTAACTGAGCAATGTTTTCATCGCTTCTTTTAGTTTAGGGTGTTTAAAGGAAAACCCTTTGTCAATTACTTTCTGTGCACTTACATTTTGACTGTTAAACACCAGAACACTCATTTCACCAGCTACTGCTCGAATAACAAAGCGAGGTACAGCAGGTAAAAAGAAGGGACGTTGCATAACAGCCGCTAAGGTTTTGGCAAAATCTTTTTGAGAAACAGGATTGGGACTCACCCCATTAAAAACCCCTTCCCATTGATTCTCCATTGTCGCGATAAACAGCTGAACTAAATCGTCTACATGAATCCACGACTGAATTTGTTTTCCTGAACCAAATGATGCCCCTAATCCAAGTGCTGTTGGAATTTTCATGGGCCCCAAAACCCCTCCTTTTTGTGTAAGCACAAGGCCTATTCTAATTTTTGAAATAATCGCATTCAATTCAGAAATTGTATCCACCTCATCTTCCCATGCCAAACAAACCTTTTCAAGAAAAGAATTGGGTTTTCCTTTATAAGCTTCTGTATACACAGTTTCTTCAGAAGAGGGATAGAGACCAATTGCAGAAGCCGAAATAAAATGTTTTATGGTAGAAGCCTTCCCAAGGGCTTTTATGCCTTTGTACAAAAGCTGGGTACTTTTTACTCGACTGTCTAAAATAGCCGCTTTATTTTTTGCTGTCCAACGTTGCGATATACTAGCGCCCGCTAAATGAATAACACAGCTAATCCCGTCAAAACAGTCTCCATCAATTTCATCTGTATCAGGGTTCCAATAAAATCCCTTGGCTCCAGAGAGGGCTTGCGTTTGACCTTTTCGTGTTGTGAGATAATGTACGCTATAATTCTTTTGAACCAAGGTTCGTAACAAGGGCTGACCCACCAAACCCGTTGCGCCGGTGATTAATACTTTCATCGCTTTTTTTTGAGTAAAGATACACAAAGGGAATGGTCTCTCTCTCCTTACCTACGAATTGCTCGAATCATTTCCCTTTTTCCTGGAGGTCCAGGTAAACGTTCTACTTTCAACCCGAATTTTTCTAACGCTCTTCTTAAACTTCCCTTAGCAGAATATGTCACAAAAACACCGCCCGGACGAAGATGCTCTACCAAAGGGGCAAACACCTGGTCTTCCCATAATTCTGGCTGTGTTCTCGCACCAAAGGCATCATAAAACAGCACATCATAGTTTTTTTCAAAGCTGTAATCTTCCAATTTTATTTCTAATTTTTTCAACTGAAAACGATCGTTTAGAGAAATACTTTCCCCCCATGGAGTTTGATGTATTTGTTGAAAACAATCGAATTCTTTTTCCGAAAGAAAAGAAGGAAAGCCACCTTCCAATAGAAGCTCAGATGCTATTGGGAAAGCTTCTATTGTCGTCATTTCACAGCTTAAATCTAAATTTGAAATTGCTTTTTGAGTCAACAAAACATTGAGCCCTGTACCCATTCCCATTTCAAATACAGCACAGCTTGATTTTGTAGGATGCAATGATTTCCAATGGGTCAACCCTTTTTCAATAAAAACATAATTTGACTCTTGCAGAGCCCCATGTCTTGAATGATAGTATTCATCCAATTCTTTCATGTAAAAGGTAGGGCTACCATCCGCTGTTGTAAATAACTCTTTTTTGTGCATGGAACTAAAATTACAATAAAAAAAGAGACCTCTTTTTATTATATTTTCAATAGTGAAACAGTTTTTTATAAAATGTAAAGGCATATTAGAATTAATCTTTAATTTAGATTTATAATTGAACAAGCATGCGCATTGAAGTAGCCAAACAAAGCAAAATAGATACGGTAGATTTTAACAATCTGGATTTCGGATTATTGTTTACAGATCATATGTTTGTCTGCGATTATGCGGACGGAAAATGGCTAGAACCGCAAATACTTCCTTATCAGCCCATAAGTGTTGATCCATCCATGAGTGTCTTGCATTATGGCCAAGCCGTTTTTGAAGGCATGAAAGCATATAAAGATAAAAAAGGGGAAGTATTTTTATTTCGCCCTGAAGAAAACTTTAACCGGATCAATCGTTCTTCTGAACGATTAGCGATACCTGCCTTTCCCAAGGAATATTTTTTTGAAGGTTTAACATCACTTTTGAACTTAGACAAAGCGTGGATAAAAAGTGGTTTTGGAAATTCATTGTACATCCGCCCGTTCGTTTTTGCAAGTCAAGCCGGGGTGCAGGCATCTCCTTCTGGTCAATACAAATTCATGATCATTTGTGCACCTGTAGGAGCCTATTATGGCGGAGAGCTGAATGTACAAATTGCTGAAAAATATTCTAGAGCCGCCCAAGGCGGTGTCGGGTTTGCAAAAGCTGCAGGAAATTACGCTGCTCAGTTTTACCCCACTCAATTGGCACAAAAAGAAGGCTATCAACAAATCATTTGGACCGATGCCAATACCCATGAATACCTCGAGGAAGCGGGTACCATGAACATTTTCTTTCGCATAGGCGATAAACTTGTTACGGCACCCACAACAGACACCATTCTGGATGGTGTTACGCGAAAAAGCATCCTAAAGATTGCCAATCATCTTGGGATTGAAACCGACGTCCGCCCCGTTAGAGTAGATGAAATCATACAAGCTCACAAAGAAGGAACCCTAAAAGAGGTCTTTGGCGCAGGAACGGCAGTGGTCGTTAGTCCTATACATTCCATCGGATACAAAGGAGAGAAATTTACTCTTCCTACCGTCGAAAATTCTATGGCAGAGCAATTGAAGAATCACATTATGGGGATTCAATACAACCAAGTAGAAGATCCTTTTGAATGGAGGTATCCTGTTACGAATTAAGAATACGTGCAATGTCGGGTTTAAAATAGTTAGGACCTTTTAAGACTTTCCCATCTTCTCTATAAATCGGATTTCCGTCTTCTCCTAACTTGCTCATGTTTGAACGCTGGATTTCATCAAACACCTCAACAATTTTGTCTTGCATTCCATGACTGATGATGGTGCCACACAATATGTAAAGCATATCCCCCAATGCATCTGCTACCTCTACCATATCATTGTTTTGTGCTGCTTCTAGATATTCTTCATTCTCTTCTTTCATAAGCTTATAACGCAACATTTTTACTTCATCAGTAAGCGCTACAGTAGGATTTTCTTCCAGTCCAACATTAAAGGCTTTATGAAATTTCTTTACGGCATTGATATGATGATCCATCATTTGGTATACTTTTGTTGTTAATAGTTCTAATGTATAAAATAAGTGATTAATGTTTTCAAAAGGACAGTTGATTTTTGCCCTCTTTTTTGTTGTTGCCTTCACAAGCATCATAATAATTATGTATCGTAAGGATGCGAAAAAGCATTTGGTTCATTATAAGGGGAGCTATAAGATTCTCATTTCCTTTATGCTAGGGCTTGTCGCTTTATTTTTAATCAAATATTTTTTACACTAAATTGAGGCGTAGATGTTCAAATTGATTGAAGCCTTTTTGGGGGTAATGCTTTTTTTGTTTTTAGGCGGCTTATTGGTTCTTAAAAATCAAGAAAAACACTATGCTTTTAAAACTTCTATGAACTATAAACTGCCTGACGCATTTTTAGCGGAAGAACTAAAAATCGAAAAAGCAACACAATCCCTAGCGCCTTATTTCCCTTGGGACATACAAATCAATACTAGGCAAGCTTCTTTTGATGCGTACAGTACATCCATTTCATTTAAAGATGAATACTATGGAAATCATGCTGTGGGATTTCGCCTGGATACCCTTCAAAAAAGGATAATGCTAAAAGCAGAAGGAGAAAAAAATGTATTTCTTCGATTGTATTGGATGTTTAATACTGCCAAAGTAAACAAAACACAAAGAAGTTTTCCCAAGCTCTTAAAGGAGAAGCTGAATCGTGCAGAAGAGAAATTCAACACGCATCGAACACAATGGAAAGGAATTCAGTTTTCTGATCCTATTTATTACCTAGCACTTGAAAAGAGCTGGGACACCATTCCTGATCAAAAAACAGTGGCACTAGCCCACCAAGAATTAAAAGCGTTTGCATTAGAACGCCAAATCCCGGCACTCGGAGAAGTCTTTACGGTCTATCCCTTCACTACAGAAAAAAAAATATGGCGTTTTGCGCTTCCCGTAAGACGTTACTATGCTACTAAGAGCAAGACCATTCGATGCAGAAGGTACCGTGGGGGCAACTCCATACGCCTAACGCACAAGGGAACTTCAAATAATCTTGATAAAAGCTGGTCACAACTTCAAGACAGTTTAGCGCAGAGAGGATACACTTTGGCCTACCCCCCCATGGAACGCTATCCAATTAATCGTAAGAATGAAAACAATCCCTATAAATGGGAAACTGAATTGATCTTAGCCATAAAAGAAGAATAGTATGAAAGCATTTATATGGATTTTTATAGGTGGGGGCCTCGGCAGTTGTCTTCGTTATTTTATTCAACAAAGCCTTAAAAGTTATAGTATACTGTATCCATTAGGCACTTTTTGTGCGAATATTTTGGGATGCTTTCTGATCGGTGTTTTTGTGGGCACCCTAGAAAAATGGGGAGCGTTCAAAGATCCTGCAAGTTTATTGTTCATTGTAGGGTTTACCGGTGGGTTAACCACCTTTTCTAGCTTTATCCTGGAAAACCTCAGTTTGTACAAAAGCAGTTCTGTTTTGTCTCCTTTATTGTACACTACTGCAAGTATGTGCTTGGGGATTCTTTTTGTTTCTTTAGGAATACTGTTGGCAAAACAGCTTTAATCCTTCTTTTATTTAGATTTTTTCGATTAACACCTCTATTTGTTTAGAAATTCACAATTTGATATTGTATAAATGTTGATCCCTCATTTTTTTGGGGGTATATTTTAATAATTATTAAAAATTAAAATTGACCCCCTATATTTTTAGGGGGTGTTTAATTTAATAACATATTTTTGGGCTGTTATTAATCTAAATAATACAATATGAAGAAAATTGAAGCCATTATTCGCAAATCAAAATTTAGCGAGGTTCGAGATGCCCTACTGGCAGTAGAGGTAAACTTTTTTAGCTATTGGGACGTTACCGGAATCGGAAACGAAAAAGAAGGTCACGTATACCGTGGCATCAGCTACAGCACATCAGACATTCAACGTAGATTTATATCAATTGTTGTGAATGATGATTTTGTAGAACCCACCATCAAAGCGATCACCTCTGCAGGAGCAACAGACAAAGTTGGTGACGGAAAAATATTTGTTTCCCCTATTGAAGAAGCCATCAGAATCCGTACTGGAGAACGTGGTGGAGAAACGTTAAACTAAACTGACTATAATTTATTTACAACAATATGGAAACTACAGCACTTTTTACAGCTAATAATGTATGGATGATGATCTGTACAGCACTCGTGTTTTTTATGCACTTAGGATTCTCTTTCTTAGAAATTGGATTGACACGTCAGAAAAACACAATCAATATCTTATTTAAAAACTTTTTTGTCATCACCGTTGGCTTGCTTTTATATGCCATTGGTGGTTTTAACCTAATGTACCCAGGCTTTGAAGAAGGCTCTATGGGAATCTTAAAATTCGCTGGATTTGGCATCGCTGCCCCAGAAGGCGGAATGACTGTTGACTACGCATCGGGTGGATACACTTGGTGGACAGACTTCTTATTCCAAGGAATGTTTGCCGCAACAGCAGCTACTATTGTATCAGGAGCCGTTGCAGAGCGTATTAAATTGAGCGCTTTCATGCTCTTTTCTATCATTTACGTAGGTTTAGTATACCCTATAGTAGGTGCTTGGAAATGGGGAGGCGGATTCCTTGACGGAATGGGCTTCTATGATTTCGCTGGATCTACTCTTGTACACTCTGTAGGAGGATGGGCCGCTTTGGTCGCTATTTTCTTGTTGGGCGCACGTATCGGACGCTTTGATAAAGACGGAAAGCCTTTAGCCATTCCAGGGCACAATTTACCCTTAGCTGCAGCAGGCGTTTTGATCCTGTGGTTAGGATGGTTCGGATTTAACGGAGGATCTGTTTTATCTGCCGATCCAGAATTAACGTCTTTGACCTTAGTTACAACATGTTTGGCAGCTGCAGCAGGTGGAGTTTCTTCTGCTATTTTCTCTAACATTCTTTACAAAAACTTTGACTTAACCATGTTTATGAATGGTGTATTAGGAGGTCTTGTAGGAATTACAGCAGGTGCAGATCAAATGTCTCCTATGGATGCTGTTCTTATTGGTGCAATTGCAGGTGTGATCATCGTATTGGGTGTAGCGCTTATCGATAAACTACGCTTAGATGATCCTGTTGGTGCTGTTGCCGTTCACTTAATCTGTGGTATCTGGGGAACTCTAGCCGTAGGAATCTTTGGTGCAATGGCCAGCGTTGACCAATTCTTAATCCAATTGGCAGGTGTGGGTATCGTTGGTGCTTTTAGTGTGATTTGCTCTTTCGCCATACTAATCCCAATAAAAGCTACAATAGGTCTACGTGTAGACAAAGAAGAAGAATTGAAAGGTTTAGACTTGGCAGAGCACGGTATGGATGCATACGCTGACTTCAGAATGAACCAACACTAAAAAAAATACAATTAAAACAACAAATATTTATTTATGAAAACTTTAAAATCAACACTCGTTATCATGGCGCTTCTTGCAAATGCCTTTACTTATGCACAAGAAGAAGCTACAACGGAAACAGCTGAAGAAGAAGAAACAGAAGAAAGTTCTTTTGCCATCAGCGGTTCTATAGACACTTATTTTAGAAGCAACTTTGCTGAAGAGCAATTGACTGCTCCTGGAACTTCTTTTGCTCAAATCCCAGGTTTTGCTTTGGGGATGGCAAATGTGGTTATTGGATACGAAGGTGAAAAGTCTGGATTTGTGGCTGACTTGGTTTTTGGACCTAGAGGGACCGAAGCTGTATTCGGATCAACAGGATCTTCAAATATCGTAAACCAATTGTATGCATACTACAACCTAAATGACAATGTAACCCTTACTTTAGGTAACTTCAACACCTTCTTGGGGTATGAAGTAATTTCACCTGTAGCCAATTTTAACTACTCTACATCTTATATGTTCTCTTACGGTCCTTTTTCTCACTCTGGGATAAAAGCTGACTTTGCACTGTCTGATGATTTTTCTTTAATGCTTGGGGTATTCAACCAAACGGATTACACTGATGGAAACTTTTACATTGATGACAACGACAATGCCATTGCTTTTGAAGAGTACATGTATGGAGTTCAATTGGGATACAAAGGACAATACTTTAACCTTTTAGCTGGGGAAGACTACACACAAATTGACTTCACCGGTGGATTTGATCTTTCTGACGACTTCTTCTTAGGCATCAACGCAACAGTTGCTGAAGCTGCTGATGACGCTGGTTTCTCAGGGATTGCACTTTACCCACAATACAGCCTATCGGATAGTTTTACCTTTGGAATTCGCGGAGAAATTTTCTCTGAAACAGAAGGTTTTACAGGAACATTCGGTGATGTTAGCGAAGCAGACAACACTTCTATAACACTAACAGGTAGCTACACCAGTGGTAACTTTATCTTTAAGCCTGAAATCAGAATTGATACTGCATCTGAAGAAATATTTACTATTTCTCCAACAGAAACAGCGGATAACCTAGCCTCATTTGTCGTAGCGGCAATCTACAGCTTCTAATATTATTACTAGTTTCATTAAAGGTCTCTTAAGCTTTCTTAAGAGGCCTTTTTTTTGTAGTATTACCAGGATTTTTTAGGACATGAAAAGAATTACATTAAACATGCATTGCCCGGATAAAAAGGGAATCATTGCTGCCGTCACAAACTTTATTCATCAAAGCAAAGGAAATATTGTCTACATCGACCAATATGTCGATCGCCTTCAGGGCATCTTTTTTATGCGATTGGAATGTGAGTTGAAACCGGAAAATTTCAGTAAAACGGATTTTTCAAATAGCTTCCAAAATGCTATTGGAGACCCGTACACTATGGCATTTGATATTTTTGAAAACGATCAAAAACCTAAAATGGCGGTTTTTGTTTCAAAATATGATCACTGTCTTTATGATATTCTTGCACGAAAAGAGTCCGGGGAATTAAACGCAGAAATTCCTTTTATCCTCAGCAACCACCAAGACTTAAAACCCATAGCAGATCGGTTTAACCTTCCCTTTTACCACATTCCTGTAAACAAAAACAACAAACAAGAGGCAGAGGACCAACAGCTAGAACTTTTACGCTCACACAATGTCGATTTTATTGTTCTTGCACGCTATATGCAAATTGTTTCTGGAAAATTAATCTCTGCTTACAAAGACAAAATCATCAACATACACCACTCTTTTTTACCTGCGTTTCCTGGGGCAAAACCGTATCATTCTGCCTATGAAAGAGGCGTGAAAATCATTGGCGCAACCAGTCATTATGTAACGGAAGAGCTAGACGCAGGCCCCATCATTGAGCAAGACATTACCCGGGTTTCTCACTTGCATTCTATTCAAGATTTTATTGCAAAAGGAAGAGATCTAGAACGTATTGTTTTGTCAAAGGCTTTGCAATTACACACGGCACGTAAAGTAATGGTGTATCAAAACAAAACCGTTGTCTTTTCTTAAAATTTCTGTAAAAACCCTAGGGTAATGGTATTGAACGACTGAGGCTGTTCTACATTCACTACATGACCACAAGACGGGATAACACACAATTCTGACATCTCGTGTTTTTGAACTACCTCGCGTACAGAAGGTAAGAACATATAATCTTGTTCCCCCATTACATACAAAGTTGGGATTTTTATTGGCACCTGACGAAAAATACGTAAGGTGGGTAAGATCTCTGAAGTCAACTTAAACCAACGAATGAATTCTTTTTGGTAAAGTTTTTTTGCCTCTCGAATGAATAGAAGACGAGATTCTTTATGATTCTTGTACGGCATAATGATGAAGGCAAAAAGCTTGTAAATCCACATATAAGGGACAATAGACTTGGTTGCGTTCCCCAAATACATCAAGAGTTTAGAGCGTGTATTGAGTTTCAATATTGCTCCGCCCATGATCATGCTTTGGACGCGCTCTGGGGCTTTCTCTGCCAATGTACGAATTAAGATTGTCCCCAATGAAATTCCCATAAAATGAGACTTTTTCACCGCTTCATGGTTCAAGACCTCTAGAATTTCTTTTGCAATGGAATCAAAAGTATACTCCTTCGCATGAAAAGTCAAAGGGGTTTTTGATTCCCCGTGTCCGCGAAGGTCAATCAAGAGCAAATTAAACTTTTTGGAGAAGCTTCTCACCTGCTTGAACCAAATAGACGAACTCCCCCCTGCCCCATGAACAAAAGTAATCCAAGGCAAGCTGTCGTCTTTTTTATAAAGGGCGTAGTTCAGCATTAGCGTATTTGGTGTTGGTGCATTAATTGATCCATCTGCTTTTGTAAAGCGTTTGCTTGTTTTGCTGCTGCATCTGCAAAATCCTCGCCTTGGCTGGCGTACAATATACCCCGAGAAGAATTGACCAACAATCCAACGTCTGAGGTGATGCCGTATTTTACTACATCTTCAAGGCTACCGCCTTGCGCTCCTACTCCAGGAACCAATAAAAAAGCATTGGGAACAAGGGACCGTATTTCGTGCAAGGAAGACGCTTTTGTTGCGCCAACCACATACATCAAATTTTCAGCTCCTTTGTATTGTTGACTGGTAGAAATAACGTGATGATGCAATGGTTTTCCATCGCTTATCGCAAATTGAAAATCGGATGCCCCGGCATTTGAGGTAAGGGCCAATAAAATCGTATGCTTGTCTTCAAAGGCTAAAAAAGGCTCTACAGAGTCTCTTCCCATGTAGGGTGCTACCGTAATGGAATCAAAACCTAGGGTCTCAAAATAAGCTTTTGCATAGCGAGTAGATGTATTCCCGATGTCACCGCGCTTTGCATCTGCTATGGTGAATATTTCAGGATAACGCACATGCACATAATCCATGGTTCGTTTTAATGCCTCCATACCCTCTGGACCATAGGTCTCAAAAAAAGCGATGTTGGGTTTAAACGCGACAGCGTATTGAGCAGTAGCATCTACTATAGCCTTCGAAAATTCATACAAGGGATCTGGACCTTCCGCAATAAACGAAGGTACTTTGCCCAAGTCTATGTCTAGGCCTACACATAGAAAAGATCGTTTGGCTTTTATTTGATGGACTAATTGCGTTACTTTCATTTAGAATACCTCTCCAGATTCTTTTAGTTTCTCCGTATTCTGGAAAAGCTGTAATTCATCAATTAGCTTTTGTACGTCTCCGTTGATGATGTTTTGGAGATCATAAAGGGTTAACCCAATACGGTGATCGGTTACCCGGCCTTGGGGATAATTATAGGTACGGATTTTTGCGGAACGATCTCCGGAGGACACCAAAGAATTTCTTTTTTGGGCATCGGCTTCCAATTTTTTTGAAAGCTCTAATTCATACAAGCGCGAACGCAGTACTTTTAAGGCTTTATCTTTGTTTTTGTGCTGGGATTTTTGATCCTGACATTGAGCGACAATTCCCGTAGGTTCATGTGTTAGCCGGACTGCTGAATAGGTGGTGTTTACAGATTGGCCTCCAGGTCCAGACGAACAAAAGTAATCTACACGAACGTCGTTCATATTGATTTCTACATCAAACTCTTCTGCCTCTGGCAATACCATTACAGTCGCCGCAGAGGTATGAACTCTACCTTGGGTCTCTGTTTGTGGAACACGTTGCACCCGATGTACTCCCGATTCAAATTTCATGGTCCCGTACACATCTTCGCCTGAAACTTCAAATATCACTTCTTTAAAGCCTCCGGCTGTCCCTTCACTGCTGTCAACTAAGCTTACACTCCATTTTTGATCTTGGCAGTATTTGGTATACATACGGTAAAGATCTCCAGCAAATATACTGGCTTCATCTCCTCCCGTTCCTGCTCGAATTTCAACGACTATATTCTTGGCATCCTCAGGATCTTTTGGAATCAGCAAATACTTAATTTCTTCTTCCAATTGGGGAAGCTTTTCTTTGGCTTCGTCAAGTTCCATTTTTGCCATTTCCACCATCTCTGGATCACTGCCATCTTTGATGATTTCTTCTGCCTCTTCTTGATTAGAAAACAGCGTCTTGTACTGATTGGCTTTGTCCACCAATTTTTGAAGATCCTTGTACTCCTTGTTCAACTGAACATAGCGCTTTTGATCGGCAATAATGTCCGGCTGTATTATAAGATCAGAGACTTCATCGAAGCGCTGTTGTATGATTTGAAGTTTTTCTAGCATAGACTACAAATTTACTGATTTTAAACCAATAATCCTTTGGCTTTAATCCAAAACGAACAAGAAGGCAGAAGAAACAATAAATGCGTTTAAGCCATCACTTCTGTTGTAATTTGAAAATCTAAATTCGATGTTTTTCAATCCAAAATTCAACAACTTCCAGTCCGAAAAAATAGAAGTATAGCTCGCCGCCATTCCCAATTGGTGACTGTCAAATTTTGATAAATCGTAATCGGATGTATAAAAATTATCAGTAG
>CBFIJA010000046.1:0-13594 GCA_965662875.1 Candidatus Arcticimaribacter sp. | reverse complement strand
AATGGATCCGAAACAACAACAGATTCATTTACCTACAACGCCAATGATGGAACGTTTAACAGTAATATTGCCACGGTAACCATAAACATTACTCCCGTAAACGATTGTCCGAATGTTATAAATCCCCTACCCACTGTAAACGCTCAAGAAGACGATCCAGATACAACTTTGGATGTAAGTTCCGTTTTTGTAGATCCTGAAGGCAATCCATTGACGTATACAGTAACCAATACAAACCCGACCCTTCTAAGCGCTACGATAAATACCACGACCTTGACCCTTGATTATATGGACGATGAAACAGGAACTGCTACGGTTACCTTGATCGCTTCAGACAACAATGGCTGTACAACTGCTTCACATGAGGTGTTTGTCAATGTAATCCCCCAGAATGACCCCCCCGTAGGTGGAGTAGATGTAATTTATGTTTTAGAAAACGGAACCGCAACCATGACCACGGTAAGCAGTAGTTTATTGGCTAATGATTCGGACATGGAAAACGATGCATTGAGTGTTAATGGATTTTCAAACCCACAACACCACAACGGTAGTTTTTCAGTTCAATCGAGTGGAACATTTACCTATATCCACGATGGTTCTGAAACAACTACAGATTCTTTTACCTATGATTTAACAGACACCTTTAACCCGGCAGTTACCGTTGCAGTTACCATAAACGTTACCCCAACAAATGATTGTCCTACCATTACCACTGGCCTAAACGATGTTACTGTTCAAGAAGACGATCCAGACACAGTCATTGACTTAAGCAGTGTGTTTGACGATGTGGATAGTGCGATGAGCTATACCGTTTCTACAACGGATGCTTCACTGGTGAGTACGACTTTGAATGCCGCAACACTTACATTAGATTTTCAAAACAACCAATCGGGAACAGCTACCATTACTGTCTTTGTAGACGACAATGCGGGATGTACGAGTGTAGAAGACCGTTTCTTTTTGACGGTGACTACTGTAAATGACCCACCGGTCGCTAGCCCAGAAAGTTTATTCGTTTTAGAGGGGGGAACCGTAACCTTGACCACTGTGAGTAACACCAGTCTTTTGGACAATGACACGGATACTGAAAGCCTGACGATGACAGCTACGCTAGTAAGTACGCCTACAAACGGGACCTTAAACCTAAATCCAAATGGAGAATTCAGTTATGTTCACGATGGAAGTGAAACGACAACTGACAGCTTTACCTACCAAGCTTTTGACGGAATGGATTACAGTCAAACCACAACGGTTACCATTACAATTCAACCCGTAAACGATTGTCCTACTTTTACAGATCCTACTCCACTAAACTTAAATTGGGGAGAAGATGGGAGTTACGGGATTTATTCATTTACCTACGGTTCAAACTTACTTGACCCTGATAATACTTCTTTTTCGTATACAGTCACATATACCAATACTAGTGTAGTGAGCGTGACAGAACCCACTTCAGGAGATTTCAATTTCACCAGTTATCCCAACGAATACGGATCTGCAACAGGTACATTTACCATAACCGACGTGGGCGGTGGTGGGGGATGCACCATTAGTGTTCCCTTTAACATCCTTGTAAATTCCATAAACGACTGTCCTACCCTAGACAATCCTGTTGCCGACGTTACCGGAGTAATGGAAGATGATCCGGACTTATGGATTGACATTCAGAACACCTTTTCCGATATAGAAAGCAGCACATTAACCTACTCGGCAGTGAGTATGGATACAAATTTAGTAGCTGTATCTACAACAGCGACTAGCCTTGTTCTTGATTACCAAGACAACGCCTTTGGATCAACAACCATCGTGTTAACCACCAGCGACGGTGACATGAATTGCACTGTAGATGATTTACTTTCAGTTACAGTATTGTCGGTAAACGATGTACCCAATGCGCAACCGGATGAAATAAGTTTGACCAGCGGTTCAACCATTAGTGTGCTAAATGACGGGATAACAAACTCTGTCCTGGCCAATGATACAGAAGATGATGGTGACTCCTTTACTGCTGAATTGGTAAACGATGTAGTCAATGGAACCCTAGCGCTTCAAGCCAATGGAAACTTTACCTATACCCATGACGGTTCTGCCACAACTACAGATTCATTTACCTATAGAGGACGCGATACAGTCTTTAGTGCAGTGGGCAATACAACAACCGTAACAATTTACATCAATAATCCTCCTGTAGGCGGAGCAGACAGCTTGGCCGTAATCGAGGGAGGATCTACTTCTGTTACTACCAACGGAAACAACACTCTTTTGGCCAACGATACCGATTCAGACCCAGGGGATCAAGCCATATTAACAGCTGTAAAAATTACAGACCCTACCAACGGAACAGTGACCCTAAATTCCAACGGAACCTTCTCTTATACGCATGATGGATCCAATATGCTTTCCGACAGTTTTACCTACAGTCCAAATGACGGAAAAATAAACGGAAGCCCAGTAACGGTTAGCATTACTGTGACCGGCACCAACGACCCCCCAGTTGCAGGGAATGACACAATCATAGTCTCTTTGGGTGGAACCGCAACGACCCTTGACAATGGAGAAACAAGTCTAATCGCCAACGATTTTGACCCGGATGGCGATACGGTAACGGCAACACTAGTGGCTTTCCCAAATTTTGGAACAGTTCAGCTCAACCCTGGCGGGACCTTTAGTTATGTTCAAAATGGAACGACCAATAACGGAGATCGTTTTACCTATAAAGTCAACGATGGGTCTGTAGACAGTAACACGGCTACTGTAGATGTATTTTTAACCTGTTCACCCTGTACAGAAAGCATCATTAAAGCAGGAAGAACTGGACTTACTGCAACCTATCAAAACTGTGAGTGTAACACCATGAACATTTATATCCCAAAAGGAAAGTCATTTAAGTTTTGCCATTTAGACAATAGCATCACGGTAATAAATGGATCTTATACTTTGATTAGTCAGAAAACCTGCAACTAATCGATCTGATTTCCTTCTCGATCAAAGCGCTCCATTGGAGAAATTATTTTTCCGTTTTTGTACACCGTCTTTTCGCTTAAGATACCGTTAGGATAGTAATCTTCCCACGAACCGTCTTTTTGACCCCTAGAATCGTATTTGATCTTTTTTCGAATCATTCCGTTGGAAAAATAAAAGACACTCTCTCCCCTGAGGATTCCGTTTTGAAAATAATTCGTCTCTTTTGTGATTCCATTGGTCCAGTACACGGTTCTTTTTCCTTCAAATTTACCGTTTTGATAATCCACGCTTTCCCTTAGGGTACCGTCCGGATAATACAGTTGATATAAGCCGTGCATCACATTTTCTTTGTAATTAGAACTGCTTTCTACTGTTCCGTCCGAGAAATACTTGGTAAACACTCCATTGAGTTTTCCATTGACGATGGTTCTTGAAGTTAATAATAAATCTTCGGACTGGTATTCAAGGGCAATGCCGGTAAACAACTCACTGTCGTACGAATAGGTAGAAAGTCCATCGTGGGTCTCCACCATCAATTCAGACAAGAGCAGCTTTTTTTCTGAAGTACAACCGATCAGTGCAAAAGTGAACAAAAAGATTAGGGCGCGAAAAATGTTTTTAGTCATAAAAAATGAGCTTAGAGTGAAGTTTGAGTGAAATCTGGACAATCAGAATCCTGATAACTTAAACTTTCCAATTGTAAATTATAGGTAATGGTCAATTGAACTTCATTTCCGTTTTGATCTATTTCATTGGTTTGTTCAGAAAGCACCAATGTGGTTTCTGTCAATTCTATTACATCAATGGCCACATCTGTTTCCTCAAAAGAATCATCTCCTGTTTTAACCTTGAACTGGGTATAGGGAGTAGCGGTATCAATCCACTGCCAGCCGCCTGGTTCAGTTGAGATCAGGTTTTCATTTTCATCGTAATAAGAGAATAAATAAGTGCCATAGGCTGTAAAGAGAAGTGTTGCGGAATTCGCTTGCGGACAGTTCGCTTCAAAAGTTTCTGTTTCTTCGTTGAAACAACGATCATAAAATTCACCTGCGTAGAAATTACACAAACTGTAATTCCCTTCTCCGGTCTGTGAATCGTCTGATACGGCTGTTGTGATGTTAATAAAACGCCATTCATTCTGAATTTTAATATGATTGCTATCTTCTGGTGCATTGGGCTCAGTCACAGGATCTTTGTCCCCTGAAACTTCAATGGCAATAGACGTATCGCAAAACGCGCTTACGCCCTCTTCTAAAGCTATACTAAATCCAATGTCTTCGTTTTCTAAAGTAATGCCAGATAAGGTTGCATTTAATCCCTGTTGAGGGACTATGGTGGTGCGGGTATAATTCTCCCCCATCAGAACAATGCGGTTTATTTCTAAGCTTGTATCGGTTTCAGTATAATCCAAATCAAATACGCCTTTGTAAATCGTTGTGATGGCATTTCCTTCTTGGTCTTCGCCAGCGCTCAATGTCAACAAATAAGTATTATCATTGATGAATTCTATTTCATCTACATTACAATCTGCTGTATTGAGTTTGGACCCTATGGTTCTTCTTCTAAGCTTCCATCTCCCTACCAAATTAATTTCGGTTTGAGTTCGAATCTCTTCTAGCTCTTGCTCCGATAAATGGGGATCTATTCCTGAGCCATTTCCACAGGAAGAAAATAAAAGTAAAACGGTTAAAATGTAAGAAGCGAATAAAGCATTTTTCATCAGAGAATAATTATAGTACCCTACGAAAGTACAAACTATTGTCTTTAATTGCTAAGTTCATCACAACTATACATCGCAAATAGCAATCGCTTGCTTTAAACTTTCAATGGGTTTTTCATGTGTGGGTATGAATTCTTGCGCGACGTACCCCTTGTATCCGGTTTCCACTATGGCACGCATGATTGCTGGATAATTCAATTCTTGACGTTCATCAATTTCATGACGGCCTGGGACTCCGGCGGTATGATAATGTCCGAAATATACATGATTGTCTTGAATTGTTCGAATGATGTCACCTTCGGAAATCTGCATGTGGTATATGTCATAAAGCAATTTAAAATTTGGGGAATCCAAACGTTTACAAAGCTCAATTCCCCAAGCAGAATTATCACACATATAATCGGGATGATTTACTTTGGAGTTAAACAACTCCATCTGAAGTACAACACCGCGTTTTTCTGCTTTTGATAAAATTCTTTTTAACCCCACCTCAGCATTCTGTAAACCTGTTTCATCATCCATTCCATTGCGATTTCCACTAAAGCATATCAAATTGGTATAGCCGGCATCAGCAACCAAATCAATGTGTTTTAAATAATTATCCACCAAAGTAGAATGATATTCGGTATGATTAAATCCCGCTGTCAAACTGATTTCTGCACCATTACACATGGTAGACTCTAGCTTGTATTCTTTCAAAATTTTCCAATCTTTTGGTCCAATCAAATCAATACCAACCAAACCGATTGATTTTGCTACTTCACACAATTCCACTAAGGACAAATCAGGATAACACCATTCACAAACACTGTGATTGATGTTGCCTTTCAAGGGAACATTTGTCTCCTTGACCGCCTTCTTTTTTGCTGAAATTGCATTTAGGGGAAAAAGCATTGCTGCAGAGCCGATGCCTACTGTTTTAATGGCTTCTCTTCTGTTGAATTTTTTACTTTTCATGTGCTTTTTAATTTAACGTACATTGGATCGTAAGACGATAAAATGCAATAGTTTTTGCGAAATTCTTTTTAAGTACACCCCCAGCTTTTCTTTTCTTCCAAAAGCGACCTCCCATTCTTTTCGCTCTATAGTTCGAATCATCTTTTTTACAAAAGAGGACAGCATTAGCCCATTCTTTGTAGCAGGATCATCGTATCCTAAAGAACTCCCATCTCCTGTAAGTGCGTTTATGGTCACGTTGGTTTGCACAAAACCAGGACAAATTAAAGTAACCGCTACTCCGTCTTTTTGATGTTCCATTCGCATAACGTCAAAAAAACCATGCAAAGCATGCTTGGCCCCACAATAGCCGGAACGATAAGGGGAACCGTATTTCCCCATGACGCTGGTGACAACGACATACTGGCCACCACCTTGGGCGATAAAATGAGGAAGCAACGCTTTTGATAACGCTACCGTTCCCAAATAATTGATCTCCATTAATTTTTGGTATACAGAAAAATCGGTTTCAGCAATTAAAGAGCGTTGGCTTACCCCACCGTTATTGATCAAAATATCAATTTTACCAAAGGATGATATTGCTTTTTTAGTTGCGTTGTCTGCAGCATCAAAATCCGATAAATCCAAGGGCAGTACCACTACATTATCGGGAAATTCACAAGCGGCTTGAACACGTTTTAGCTCATCTTCCCTTCGTGCAGACAGGATGAGTTTAGCTCCTTTTTTCGCATACTGATAGGCCAACTCTTCCCCTATCCCCGAGGAAGCCCCCGTGATCCAAATGACTTTATTCATGAAATTTATCTTATAGTTCCCAACCTTTGCGGTAAGATCGTCCAACAAATTGATTGGCTTCTTCCAGATTGGTTATCTGCATAGCATTTCCATCCCACAGCAGCTTTTTCTGACCGTAATATTCGGCATTTCGTCCTGTCCCTTTTCGCAGTAGATACGATCGAATGGCGATGTTCCCCATTAGAACGGTTTCTGTCAAAGGCCCAGCATAATCGAAGGATGAAGTAAGAGCTTTGTGTTCGTCACTATTGTATCCAGCTTTTACAGCATCTATCCATTTTCTATGGTGACCGTGTTCTGCTTCTTTTGATTTGGGCTGCTCATAAGTCGTTACTGCTTGCCCTTTTTTGTATAGTCTAGGATTGTATCCGTATACCCCAGTGGTAATAATGCCTTTTTCACCGATCATCATTACTCCATTTCCATTCCCGGGATCCCCTAAAAAGTCATTTGGTGGAATTAAATCAGGATGTGCAGGACGGATTCCACCGTCTGACCATTCAAGTTTTAGTGGGGAATCGTTGATTTCTGTAGCGTCAAAATTAATCGTTACAAAAGAAGATGGCGGACACCCCTCTGGAATGTATTCCGGGGTCCACATTTGTTTAAAAACACTGCCCATACTGCATTCTACAGCCGTTGGGTATTTGAGTCCTAATGCTTTAAAAGGAACATCAATTAAGTGGCATCCCATATCGCCTAAAGCTCCTGTACCATACTCCCACCATCCCCTCCAGTTGAAAGGGTGCATTGCAGAACTGTAAGGCGTAGCTTTTGCCGGTCCCAACCATAAATCCCAATCCAATCCTTTCGGCAAATTTTCAGGATCAGGTTTTGGTAACGGTATGCCTTGGGGCCATACAGGTCTATTGGTCCAAACTTTCACAGTATGAACGGTGCCAATTTCTCCTGCATTGATCCATTTTTGCACTTGCAATTGGGCAGGATTTGATGCCCCCTGATTTCCCATTTGGGTAACAATCTTTTTTGCTCTGGCGGTTTCCGTCAGCAAACGTGCTTCTTTGATGTTATGGGTCAAAGGTTTCTGAACATAAACATGTACTCCTCTATCCATAGCTGCCATAGCACTTACTGCATGGGTATGGTCTGGAGTAGAAATAGTAACAGCATCCAAATCTTTCTCTTGATCCAAAAGCTCACGGTAATCGTGATAGAAATTTGCTTTTTTAAATTTTTTCATGGCTCCTGTTACGCCATGTCCACCGTATTGGTCAATATCACACAAAGCCACCACTCTTTCTCTGCCTCCCACTGCTGCATTGATGATGTCAGAACGGCCCTTGCCTCCTGCTCCTATAGCAGCAATGTTCAATTGATCGCTTGGAGGAGTATATCCTACTCCGCCTAAAACATGGCGAGGAACGATCATGATAGTAGAGGCTAAAAGCCCTTTTTTCATAAAATCTCTTCTGGAAGTCGTGTCTTTCTTGTTCTTCATTTTGGATCTATTTACTCCTAAAGCTACAAAAAAAATTAAATCCTATCAGGGCGTCAAAAAACTTGAGATCCAGCCCGCTTCGGTTTTTTCAAAAAGCATACGAATGTGATTGGGCCGTTTTAGCTTTAAAAACTCAATTTTGAACGCTTGAAAAGTTAATTTCCGAAAATGATTCTCGGTAGTGTACTCAACTTTATCAATCCCGCTAATTGCAGTACCAGGCGGAAGCATTGTCGTGTAATCTTTTTGTGCCCCCTCGTGTTGTTGTTTAAACAAAGCAGCATCAGCTTTCGCAGAAACGAGTTCTACTTTTACACGAATTTGGGTCAATCTGGGTCCGTTATAAAAAAGAAGTTCTGCCTTGGGATTTTCCATTAAAGATTTAAGCTTTGCTGTACGCGCATCAGTATACAACGTAAACTGCATGTTGTCTGCATCAAAATCACGTAATACAACGGTCCGTAGTTCAGGTGACCCTGTACCACCTGATGTTCCTAAAACAAAGTAACGGTAACTGTGGTTTTTTTTTGTTTTGGCCTTTATCCATTCCAGTTTGCAAGATTTTAATACATCGTGTTCCATCAAGACTTGTTCTTTTTTAACCACGCTTTAGAGCGCTCAATTGCATTGATCCGTATGTCTTCCCAAAATAAATTAATGTCGGCAAAGTGATAATTTTTGATAAAAGAAAGAAAAAAGCGCTTTGGGATTTTAGGTACTGTTGACCATAGCATCCCATCGATACATTCCACAGAGAGAGCAGACGGATATATTTTTTTGTCAGAATTCAATGTCCCTTTATGAAGCGTGCTACTCGCTGTTCTTTGATCATTCCATAAGATAGGATTGGTCGTTATCCCGCCTTTATACCATTTCTCATAGCGTTTCGGAAGTTTATTGCGTTTATAGGTATTCCAACTGACTACACCTCCTGTAGCTGAAGCAGAAATCATCTCTTTTAGCGATTTAAACTTAGAAGCATCAACTTTTATTCCGGGTAAATACGCAGCTACCAACTGTTTTTCTAAATCCGTACCGTCAAAAAACTCCAACAATAACATCCCGGTCATGATGCTTCCTTGACTGTGAGATGCAATGATGATGGGTCGCCCCTCATTGTAATGCGTTAAATAATACTGAAATGCTCTTTTTACATCACCGTATGCGATCTCCCTTGATTTTTTTTCTTCTTTGTCGTGAGGCGCTACATAAACTTTATAATGTGATTGTCGGTAAAAAGGGACATAAAGGTTCCCTGCATCTGCAAAACAAGAGGCTTGGTATTGGACAGATTTTTCAATCACTTCTTTTCGAATGGAAGCTTGATTTATATCTGCATTCCACATCGGATTTTTTTTGTCTGTCAGTAAAGTGGGGTATACAAAAAAGACATCTACCTCTTTTTGTTTGAAGGGGCCCGTGAGTTGCTCTAAGCTTTTCGGATACGCTGCTGGAAGAACGGCCCAGCTTTTAGTTTCTGAGTAGTTGGGCGCCTCTGGAACAGGAGTCTGTTCAAATTGCACTCCTGAGTATACTGTTTTACAACTACTGAACCCGGCAAGGAGTAAAAGTAGATAGATTAACTTTTTCAATTTTTACTTTAAAGATAATGCAATTTCAGAACATACAATGCCCATTTAAAACCCAGAAAAGAGTTTGAAAGTATTTTCTATCTTTAAGAAAAATTATATCATGAAATTAAATACTCTTTTTGCCCTTTGCTCTTTCCTAATTCTTAGTGTTGCCTGCGATTCAAGCGCTAAAAAACCCGCACACAAAGAAATAAAAATTGAAAAGAAAAAAGTGAACGACAGTGTGGTCAAAGCCACCATCACTACTGTAATCACAACAGAAGAAGAAGTAAAAGAAGATGTCCAAATCATTGAAGGTACCCCCGGAGAAGTAAATACAGAATTGGAACGTTACAAAAAAGAAATGCTCCAAGAACAAGGTAAATCCAAAGCCTTACACGCACATGAGGGAGAAAATCCTGCAATGAAAATGGTTAAAAAAATTAAAATCAGTTTAAACGCTAAAAGTGAAAGTACAGCGGAAGGCATGGTGACCTTTACTGAAGAAAATGGACAGGTAACTTTAGAAGCGCACATCAACGGCCTTTCTGAGGGAACACATGCCATTCACATACATGAAAAAGCGGACTGCAGCAGTTCCGATGGGAAATCTTCTGGGGGCCACTGGAACCCTACTTTTGAACCTCATGGAGCATGGGGAGCAGAAGCAGGATATCACAAAGGTGACATTGGAAACTTTTCTGCTGATGCCACTGGACACGGTATGATCACCTTTAGCACAGACCAATGGTGTTTGGGCTGTCCGGACGATACAAAAAATTTAATGGGAAAAGCGGTGATTGTACACCAAGGGGAAGATGATTTAACTTCTCAACCTTCCGGAGCAGCAGGAGCACGGGTAAGTTGCGCTGGGATTATTGCAGAATAAAACATTAGGTTCCCTTATTTTTGTTGAACTGTGCGTGAACACAACCCCAAATCTGTAGAGACAAAGGACTTTTTGGACCTTTTGAATGAACATCAAAACATCATTCATAAAATCTGTTATTTGTACCGTTCTACTCGCGAAGAACGCGAAGATTTATTCCAAGAAATAAGCATACAGTTATGGAAGGCATATCCCCAATTTAAAGGAGATTCAAAATTCTCTACTTGGATGTATCGTGTTGGACTAAATACCGCCATAACACTCTATCGAAAAGAGCAAAAAAAGATTCAGACCAGCACCTTGGATCCTGAAAAAAACCATCTCCCTGAAGAAGAATACGACCCCTCTTTGGATGAAAAGCTGAAATGGCTGATGGATAAACTCTCTCTCTTTTCCGCGATCGATAAAGCTTTGATTTTGCTGTATTTAGAAGACAAAAAATTTGAGGAAATTGGAGAAACCCTTGGGATTTCAAGCGGGAATGCACGTGTAAAAATGAATCGCATAAAGAAGAAACTAAAATCCATGTTAAATAACGAAACGTATGAATGAGCTGGAGGACCTAAAAAAACATTGGAAAGCGCAAAAGTTTGAACGTCAATTTTCCAAAGAAGAACTTTATAGCATGCTAAAGCAGCGTTCTAAAAATGCGGTACAATGGATTCTATACTTAAGTATAGCAGAGTTTGTTTTCTATTTGATTTTCCCTGTATTAGTACCCAACTCTTTTGAGTATTACAACTACTACAAAGGATTGAATCTGTATGGATTTGCTGTTGGATTAACCGTATTGAGTTACACTTTTTTGATGTACTACATCTTCGTTTTTTACAAGAACTATACAAAAATAAACGTAAGTGATTCTGTAAACGGACTGTTAAACTCAGTTTTGCAATCTCGGAAAGCCATAACCCAATACATTGCCATCAATCTATCCATGCTGTTTTTGTTTCTTTTGATTGTTGTGCAACGCATTGTAATGGACCCAAGTAAAATGGAAGAGTTGGCGACACATAACATAGACCCCAATCTCTTGCTTTTCTCTTTACTCGCAAGCTTTGTTGTATTCTTATTGATTTTTGCCCTATTTTATTATCTGGTCTACGGAAGATTCATCCGGCGTTTAAAGAAAAATGCAATTGAATTGAATCAATTGATACAAGAAGAATAGTTACCAGGTTCTTTTTTTATCGAGCTCCTCTTGTTCTTTGATTTCTTCAGGAGTCAATACTTTTAAAAAAGAAGGATGTTGCTCTATGGCATACTCAACTTTTTCAATGATAGAATCCAAGCTTTCGTTTTCATAATCAATATCCAAGGGAGATTTAATTACCATAGACTGAAGAATGCCTTTCTTTTTAATCATAAGTCCTTTTTTATCGAATGATCTACGAAAACCATCTATAACAATAGGTACAACCAAAGGCTTGTATTGTTTTATGATATGTGCGGTTCCTTTTCGTAAGGGTTTGAAAGGTTTTGTTGTTCCTTGCGGAAAAGTAATCACCCATCCGTCTTCTAGCGCTGTCCCAATATTGGAAATATCACTCATTTTTACCTGTCGATTGACCGATTTCCCGGAAGCGCGCCAAGTACGCTCGATGGATACCGAACCTGCATACGCGAGGATTTTAGGAAGTAAACCAGCACTCATGGTCTCTTTTGCTGCTACGTAGTAAATGTTCAACTTGGGATTCCACAAGTAGCCCACATTTTTTATGCTGTCTAAACGACCACTTAAACTCGCATTAAACACGTGAAACATAGCTACAACATCCGCAAAATAGGTTTGATGATTGGAGACAAAAAGCACATTGTTGTCGGGCAACTGTTTGATGATTTCGGAACCTTCTATATTGAGTTCATTAAAGCCTCGATACCGTCGGTGTGTCATAACACCAAGGTATCTTATGAGCATTTTTTTAAGGAATAAATTATGCCCGAAAGGGTTGCGCTTAAACAAATTCATGGTATCTAAAATCCAGCCAAAGATACCATTATTTTAACAACTGCATCAACTGTTTAAATTCAGAAAGCATCATGGCTGTAGCCCCCCAAACATTTAAGTTCAAAAAAGTATAAACTGGAACTTCAACTTTACCGGCATAACTTGGTTTTACCCACCCCAAAGCCTCATAATGATCATCCAGTAAATCGTTTAATGGGATTTGAAGAATTTCTTCGACTTCTTTTTCTTCAGGAATAAAATCTGGAGTTTTGTTGCAAAAACCCACAAAGGGGTGTACAGTGAAGTTACTTGGTGGAATATAGGTTGGTGTCAAAGCTCGAATCAAATGAATTTCGCTTTTCGGAACTCCAATTTCTTCTTCTGTTTCACGAATGGCAGTTTCCCACAAAGAGGCATCTTCTTTTTCACTTTTTCCCCCAGGAAAACTAATTTGCTTTGCATGGGTCCCCTTGTAATCTGGACGTCGAATCAATGCAAAGTGCAAATTCCCAACATTGTTTGGAAACAAAAGCAACAAAACTGAAGCAATTTTACTGTCTTTGGGTGGGTGTAGAAATTTTTCCGCAAATTTGGTCCTGAATTCAGGTGCCATTTTTAACTGAGCCTGAAGCCCAGGTAATGGAATTTCTTCTAATTTTGAAGACAAGGCATAAAATTGATCTAAATGCATCGACAATGAAAAACGTTCCCCTAATAATACTATTAATTTTAGTAACCGCCTGTGCGGAGAACAAAAAAAAGCCAATCCTCAAACAAAAAGTTACCCCCCCAAAGGTCGAACGAAAAGCCAAACCTAAAAAACAACTTTTAAAAGAGGAGCCTGAAATTTATTTAGACGATAAAAATGCCATCCCCTTTTTATTTGAATATCAACAAAAAGATCTCCCCTCAAAAGTGAAAGTGAGTACGCGTTTTGGTGACTTTATCATTGAACTTTATGCTGATGCACCTTATCATAAAGCCAACTTTATTTACCTGACTCGGTTGGGGTATTTTGATCAAACCTTTTTTCATAGAGTCGTCCCAGAATTTATCATTCAGGGCGGAAATTCTGACCACCCAAATACTTCAAAAAAAAGAAGAAAAATTGGACGGTATTTGCTTCCACCCGACAGCAACGTAAAACGAAAACATCATCGCGGAGTTGTTTCAATGCCCAGTAGTGAAATTGACAACCCTTACAAACTCGCTTCTCCGTATGAGTTTTTCATTGTACAACAAACACCCGGAGCCTATCATTTGGACGGAAACTACACCCCCTTTGGTCGAG
>CBFIJA010000045.1:0-13946 GCA_965662875.1 Candidatus Arcticimaribacter sp. | reverse complement strand
CAAGACATTGATAATATTTTGGCGTATACAGATTACACACCGCCAGCTGCCGAAGCTACAGCGGCCGTTGCTGTTGCTGCTGCCCCTGCACAGAATTCTATTTCCAATGAGATTATACTAGGTGCATTGGCCTTGGTTTTTGGAATTTTGGTCGTGATGTTGATTTTGGTAAACAGAACTTTACAAAAAATAGCAGCCGCCCAAGGAGTAGAGTTGGTCCAAAAAGAAGAGAAGCCCGCGCGTAAACCTTTGTGGGTTGCTTTTGCTCAAAACCAGTTTTTGGTCTTGATTTCTGTTGTTTTCTTGCTTTTATCCAGTGCTTACTTTGTTTACGGTTACTTTATGCAAGTCGGCGTAGATCAAGGATATATGCCTGTTCAACCGATTCATTACTCGCACAAAATTCATGCTGGAGCCAATCAAATTGAATGTAAGTACTGTCACTCTTCTGCACGTGTGTCTAAACACTCAGGAATTCCTTCATTAAATGTTTGTATGAACTGTCATAAAAACATTGCAGAATACAACGGGGAAGAAGATTTAGAAAACGGGTACACCAAAGACTTCTACACCAAAGAAATCAAAAAGCTATATGCAGCGGTAGGTTGGGATGAAGAAAACCAACGCTATACAGGAGAAACAGAACCTGTCAAGTGGGTGCGCATTCACAATCTTCCAGATTTCGCTTATTTCAACCACGCGCAACACGTGCAGGTAGGGAAAGTAGCGTGTCAAAAATGTCACGGCCCAGTAGAAGAAATGGAAATCATGTATCAGTATTCTCCTTTGACAATGGGATGGTGTATCAATTGTCATAGAGAAACCAACGTACAAGTACAAAGCAACGAGTACTACACTAAAATACACGATGCTTTATCAAAGAAATATGGTGTTGAACAACTCACGGTAGCCCAGATGGGTGGTCTAGAGTGTGGTAAATGTCACTATTAAAAATTAGCAATTTAGCTTATGGCAACAAATAAGACCTATTGGAAAAATGCTGAACAACTGGACCCAAAAAGTCCTTTGGTAGATCAGCTAGAGCAAAAAGAGTTTGCAGAGCATTTGCCGGTAAATGAATTTTTGGAGGATGAGGCTACATTAGAAGAAAGCAATACTTCTCGAAGAGATTTCTTGAAGTATGTAGGCTTTAGTACAGCCGCTGCTACATTGGCGGCATGTGAAGGACCTGTGATCAAGTCTGTTCCTTATGTAGTTCAACCCGAACAAATTCGCCCAGGGGTAGCCAATTATTACGCTACAACCATTGCAGACGGTTTTGATTTTGCTAGCATCCTTATAAAAACAAGAGAAGGCCGCCCTATAAAAGTTGAAAGCAATACAGATGCTCCTGCATTAGGCGGAGCAAATGCCCGCGTGCATGCTTCTGTTTTGTCTATGTATGACACACAACGCTTACAAGGACCAAAAGGAAACGGCAACGACATAAGCTGGGACGATTTACACCTTCAAGTAGGAGCAAAACTAAACGCCTTAGCCGCTACTGGAAAAGAAGTAGTTTTATTGACTCAAACTTTTGCTAGTCCTACGACCGCTAAAATCATAGCTGATTTTACTGCAAAATACAGCAATGTCAAGCACGTGGCTTTTGACACAGTAGCTTCTTCGGATGCGCTAGATGCTTTTGAAGCAGCCTATGGTGTTCGTGCTTTAGCAGATTACGATTTCAGTAAAGCTCAGACGATAGTGTCAGTTGGAGCAGATATTCTTGGCGATTGGCAAGGAGGTGGATACGACAGTAACTATACAAAAGCACGCGTTCCTCATAAAGACCACGGAAAAGCATCCATGTCCAAACATTTCCAGTTTGAGGCTAACATGTCTTTGAGTGGTGCCAATGCAGATGTGCGTGTACCTGCAACTCCAACTGCACAGAAAAACATTTTAGCACATATCTATGCTGCTTTAACTGGAACAACCGTTTCGGGATCATTAAGTCAAGCACAACAGGCTAAAGTAGAAGAAGCTGTTGCAGCTTTAAAAGAGGCAGGCAGCAAAGCGGTTGTGGTTACAGGGATTGAGGACAAAGGAGCCCAGTCTTTGGTTTTGGCCATCAACAATAGCTTACAAAGCGAAGTAATGGATGTTGCCAACCCACGTTTGATTCGCTCTGAAAAAGGGGAAGATGTAAAAAGTACAATTGAAGGCGTTATTGCTGGAACTCTTGGAGGATTGATTACCGTTGGAATTAATCCAGTGAATACTTTACCCGAAGGAGAAGCTTTTGCCGAAGGAATTAAAAAATTAGACCTTTCTGTTGCTTTCAGCATGAAAGAAGATGATACTGCAGCAGCAGCACAGTACATCGCGACAATACCACACTATCTAGAGGGATGGGGAGATTATGAGTTTAAAGCAGGACATTACGCTTTGGCTCAACCCACAATTCGTCCTCTATTTGATACCCTTCAGTTCCAAGACGCTTTATTGAAGTGGACGGGAAGCGAAGAAACGTATTACGACGCCATTAAAAATCACTGGTCAAATGATTTATTGATTGACGGTTCCTGGGACACTGTTTTGCATGACGGTTACTTTAGTGGGGATAGCCGTTCTGCTTTAGCGTATAATGAACCGGCAGATTTATCGGTTGCAGCCAATGCTTTAGCAGCGGCAAAAGCCAAAGGGATGGAGCTGAGTTTGTATACTAAAACAGGAATTGGTGACGGTCAACAAGCCAATAACCCTTGGTTGCAAGAGTTTCCAGATCCGATTACTCGTATTACTTGGGACAACTACTTAACTATATCTGCAGCAGATGCCGCAGCACTAGGACTTAAAAATGTAAACGTTGCAAACGGGGCTCTGAACGGGAGTTATGCCAACGTAACTGTTGGAAATAAAACCCTTGTTCTTCCTGTTGTTATTCAACCGGGCCAAGCCAAAGGATCTGTAGGGATTGCATTGGGATACGGAAACCGTAAAGGTTTGCAAGAAGAAATGCAAGTAGGGGTAAATGCCTATGCATTTTACAACCAAGCCAATAGTGTACAGGATGTAACGGTAAGTTTAGCCGAAGGCTATCATGAATTTGCTTGTACCCAGCTTCACAACACCTTGATGGGGCGTGGCGATATTGTAAAAGAGACTACCTTAGAAGTATTCAACACAAAAGACAAGTCGTACTGGAATGCGATTCCTGTTGTATCAAAAAACCATATTGAGGAGCAAGTTACTTCTCCAGAAGTAGACATGTGGCAAGAATTTGATCGTTCTGTAGGGCATCATTTCAACCTCTCAATAGACCTAAACGCTTGTACAGGTTGCGGCGCTTGTGTGATTGCATGTCATGCAGAAAACAATGTACCTGTCGTCGGAAAACAAGAAGTCCGCAAATCACGTGACATGCACTGGTTGCGTATTGACCGTTATTATTCTTCCGACGCTACCTTTGCAGGTGATGTTGAAACAAAAGAAAATATTTCAGGAATTGGCGATTCATTGACCACTTTTGGAGAAATGGAGCAAGCTTCAGAAAATCCACAAGTTACTTTCCAACCTGTGATGTGCCAACATTGTAACCATGCACCTTGTGAAACAGTATGCCCAGTAGCAGCATCATCACACGGACGCCAAGGACAAAATCACATGGCATATAACCGTTGTGTAGGTACCCGTTATTGTGCAAACAACTGTCCGTACAAAGTACGCCGTTTCAACTGGTTCTTGTACAACAAAAACGACGAGTTTGATTATCATATGAACAACGACCTTGGACGTATGGTATTGAACCCTGATGTAGTTGTTCGTTCTAGAGGGGTAATGGAAAAATGTTCTATGTGTATTCAAATGACACAGAAAACCATTTTGGATGCCAAGTTAGAAGGACGTCAGATAAAAGACGGGGAATTCCAAACGGCATGCTCTGCAGCTTGTTCTAATGGAGCCATGACTTTTGGAGACATCAACGACAAAGAAAGCGAAGTAGCTCAATTGAAAGAAAACGATCGTATGTATCACTTGTTGGAACACGTTGGCACTAAGCCCAACGTGATGTACCACACCAAAGTGAGAAACATATAATATAATTAGAAAAACAGATAGCGTATGGCCTCGCATTACGAAGCACCTATTAGAAAACCCTTAGTCACCGGAGATAAATCCTATCACGATGTAACGGTAGATGTTGCGGCACCTGTAGAAGGAACTGCCAATCGTCAATGGTGGATAGTTTTTGGAATTTCTCTAACCGCATTTTTATGGGGATTAGGTTGTATAATTTACACCATTTCTACCGGGATTGGAACCTGGGGATTGAATAAAACTGTAGGTTGGGCATGGGACATCACCAACTTTGTTTGGTGGGTAGGTATTGGACACGCAGGAACCTTGATTTCTGCAGTATTATTATTGTTTCGTCAAAAATGGCGTATGGCCATTAACCGTTCGGCAGAAGCAATGACTATTTTCTCCGTTATTCAAGCAGGATTATTCCCGATCATTCACATGGGACGTCCATGGTTGGCGTATTGGGTATTGCCAATACCAAACGGATTTGGCTCTCTTTGGGTAAACTTTAACTCTCCTCTTTTATGGGATGTATTTGCAATCTCTACATACCTATCGGTATCTTTAGTATTCTGGTGGACGGGATTATTGCCGGACTTTGCCATGATTCGTGACCGTGCGGTACGTCCTTTCCAAAAGAAAATTTATTCTCTATTGAGTTTCGGTTGGTCTGGAAGAGCAAAAGATTGGCAACGTTTTGAAGAAGTTTCTCTGGTTTTAGCAGGATTGGCAACACCGTTGGTACTTTCTGTACACACCATTGTATCTTTTGACTTTGCTACGTCTGTAATACCAGGGTGGCACACCACCATTTTTCCTCCCTACTTTGTTGCAGGAGCGATCTTTTCAGGATTTGCCATGGTAAACACCCTTTTGATCATCATGCGTAAAGTTTCAAACCTTGAAGACTACATCACCATTCAACACATAGAGTTGATGAATATAGTCATCATGATTACCGGTTCAATTGTTGGGGTAGCCTACATCACAGAGCTATTTATTGCCTGGTATTCTGGGGTAGAATACGAACAGTATGCCTTTTTGAATCGTGCAACGGGACCCTACTGGTGGGCCTATTGGGCAATGATGACCTGTAATGTATTTTCCCCCCAATTCATGTGGTTCAAAAAATTACGTACCAGCATTATGTTCTCATTTATCATTTCCATTGTCGTAAACATTGGAATGTGGTTTGAGCGTTTTGTGATCATCGTAACTTCTTTGCACAGAGATTATCTTCCATCCTCTTGGACGATGTTCTCTCCCACATTTGTTGATATAGGAATTTTTATAGGTACTATAGGATTCTTTTTTGTCCTCTTCTTATTGTATGCAAGAACATTCCCTGTTATTGCACAAGCAGAAGTGAAAACAATCTTGAAATCCTCTGGAGATAATTACAAAAAATTAAGAGACGGAAATGAGTAATCAAGTAATACACGCCCTCTACGACGATGACGACACGCTATTGCATGCTGTCAAGGAAGTACGTGCTGAAAAGCACCACATTGAAGAAGTATATACGCCTTTCCCAGTGCACGGTTTGGACAAAGCAATGGGCTTGGAAGAGACGCGTCTAGCCATTATGGCTTTCATCTATGGCTGCATCGGTTTTTCTGTTGCAGTAACCATGATAAATTTTATCATGATTCAAGATTGGCCACAAAACATCGGAGGTAAACCCAGCTTTAGTTTTTTGGAAAACATGCCGGCTTTCGTTCCAGTAATGTTTGAAATGACGGTTTTCTTTGCCGCGCACTTGATGGTAATTACCTTTTATTTACGCAGTCGCTTATGGCCTTTTAAAGAGGCAGAAAACCCAAACCCATTGACAACTGATGATAAGTTTTTAATGGAAGTTAGTGTAAACGGCAATGAGAAAGAATTAAAAGCTCTCTTAGAAAAAACAGGAGCCATTGAGATAACAATCCCTGAAAATACCGCTGAATAATGAAGAAAGTATTGACCATATTATCGAGTTTATTTTTTGCCTTTGGGGTAGTTTCTTGTCACGATCCATCAAAGCCGAACTACCAGTATTTTCCAAATATGTATGAACCAATAGGGTACGAAACCTATGCCGATTCAGATGCATTTGCCAATGGAATTGAAGCACAATTGCCTGCAGAGGGTTCCATTGCTAGAGGATGGCAGCCGTATGGATATACAGACACCAATGAAGGGTATGAAGCAGCAAAAGCAGAATTACTATCTCCTATAGAAATCACAGAAGAGCACAAAGCACTTGGGAAAGAATTGTACGGAATTTACTGTGCCGTTTGCCACGGTTCCAAAGGTGACGGTCAAGGAATTTTGATGACGCGTGAAAAATTCTTAGGTGTTCCAAGTTATGCTGACCGTGAAATAACTCCAGGTAGTATTTACCACGTATTGATGTATGGAAAAAATGCCATGGGATCCCATGCCGGACAGGTAAATGAAATAGAGCGTTGGCAAATTGCTCAACACGTAATGGAATTGCGCAGTAAATTAATAAAATAACAGCCCAGTAGTCATATGTATACGTTTTCAAATAAACTCAGAAATTTATCCATCGCATTGATGTTGGTGGGATTCTTAGGTCTTGTTTATGGATTTCTTTCGGCGCCAAGTAATGTTGAAGAAGCCAAGGCGATGGTGGCTACCGCGCATCACGATGCCGGTCATGGTGATGAGCATGCAGCTGCTGCAGACCACGGAGAAGCTTCTGCACATGCGGAAGAAGCGCACGGGGGAGAGCACGCAGAAGCCAGTCATGATGAAGGGCACGACAGTTCGCATGATGAACACCTATTGCATCAATTGCAAAATAAACCATGGGCTGCGCTATATGTAGCGGCATTCTTTTTCTTTATGATCTCTTTAGGGGTATTGGCATTCTACGCCATTCAGCGAGCTGCACAAGCTGGTTGGTCTCCGGTAGTATTTCGGGTCATGGAAGGAATTACAGGCTATTTACTGCCTGGAGGAATCATTGTTATTGTCATCTTGGCACTCTCTGGGATGCACTTCAACCACCTTTTCATATGGATGGATGCAGATGTGGTAGCCCACGATAAACTCATTGCTGGAAAAACAGGATTTTTAAATGTACCTTTTTTCCTTGGACGTGCAGTATTCTTCTTAACGGGATGGACACTTTATCGTTATTTTTCTAGAAAATTTTCTTTGGCGCAGGATGTTGCTTCAGACATTTCGAACCACAAGAAAAACTTTAGAATTTCTGCAGGATTCTTGGTATTCTACATTGTTACAGAATCGATTATGTCTTGGGATTGGATTATGTCTATTGATCCGCACTGGTTCAGTACCCTCTTTGGATGGTATGTTTTTGCAAGTATGTTTGTAACAGGAATTACAGTGATTGCATTGATTACCATTTATCTAAAATCCAAAGGGTATTTAGACTTTGTAAACGATTCACACATTCACGATTTAGGGAAGTTTATGTTCGGGGTTAGTATCTTCTGGACCTACTTATGGTTTTCACAATTCATGTTAATTTGGTATTCCAATATTCCAGAGGAAGTCACGTATTTTATCACCCGAATCGAAGATTATAACATTACTTTCTTCGGGATGATTGCAATGAACTTTTTATTCCCTTTACTCCTGTTAATGAACAGTGATTATAAAAGAACAAACTACTTTATTGTGATGGCCGGTATTGTAATAGTGCTCGGACATTATTTGGATGTATTCAACATGATCATGCCTTCAGCAGTAGGAGATCAATGGTTTATAGGAATTCCTGAAGTTGGAGGCTTTTTGTTCTTCTTAGGATTATTCATATTTGTAGTATTCACAGAATTAACGAAAGCACCACTTTTAGCCAAAGGAGATCCTTACATGGGCGAGAGCGAACGTTTTCATTATTAATAATTATAGAGAGAGATAAATGACGGCATTTTTAACCCTTACGGTCTTAGTATTAGTTGCCATTTCCATGTGGCAAATCACAAAGATGTTTGAATTGTCACAAACCCAAAAAGACAATTCACAGGTTGCAACAGACAAAGACAACAATTGGAACGGTAAAATGATGTTTGCCTTCCTTGTTTTTATTTATGTATTAACCCTTTTTTCATTCTACCAGTGGGGCGATGTTTTATTGCCCGAAGCAGCCTCTGAGCATGGGAGTGATTATGACAATCTGATGTGGATATCTTTTGCATTGATATTCTTTGTTCAAACCATAACCCAAGCATTATTGCACTACTTCTCATACAAGTATAGAGGAGAAAAAGGGAAAAAGGCTTTGTTTTATGCAGACAACGATCGTTTAGAAGCCATTTGGACCATCATCCCAGTAATCACACTAGCGGGGCTAATCTTATACGGTCTTTACACCTGGACAAACATCATGACAGTAGAAGAGAACGACGAAGCCTTGATGGTTGAACTCTACGCTCAACAGTTTAACTGGAAAGCACGTTATGCAGGAAAAGATGGCGTTTTGGGCGATGCAAATGTTCGCTTTTTGCAAGATTTTGATGGAAAAAATCTTGTCGGTATTGACGCCACAGATCCAAACGGTTTGGATGATGTTGTTGTTCAAGAATTGCACCTTCCTGTAGGAAGAGAAGTGATTTTTAAAATGCGTTCACAAGACGTATTACACTCTGCCTACATGCCGCACTTTAGAGCACAAATGAACTGTGTTCCAGGGATGATTACAGAGTTTGCTTTTACCCCCATTACCACGACAGAGGAAATGCGTCAGAATCCTGACATGGTAGCCAAAGTCAAAAAAATCAATAAAATTAGAGTAGAAAATAGCAAAGAATTGGTTGCAAATGGTGAAGAACCCCTAGAACCTTATATCTTTGATTATATTTTATTATGTAACAAAATTTGTGGTGCTTCACATTACAACATGCAGATGAAAATTGTAGTAGAAACACCTGAGGAATATGAAGCATGGATGACACAACAGCAAACCTTTGCGCAAGTTATCCAATAATTAATTTTTAAAAACAAAATAGATATGTCAGCAGCAGCGCACGCACACGAAGAGGATCACGGACATCATCACAAGGAAACGTTCATGACGAAGTACATCTTCAGTCAGGACCACAAAATGATTTCAAAGCAATACCTAATTACGGGTCTGTTTATGGGAATAATTGGGATTGCAATGTCCTTGTTGTTCCGTTTGCAATTGGCATGGCCAGAGCAGTCTTTTGGTGTTTTTGAAACCCTTTTAGGTAAATGGGCGCCCGATGGTGTAATGGATCCCAATGTATATTTGGCATTGGTTACCATTCACGGAACCATCATGGTATTCTTTGTTTTAACCGCGGGGCTTAGTGGAACATTCAGTAACCTTTTGATTCCCCTTCAGATTGGAGCGCGTGATATGGCTTCGGGCTTATTGAACATGATCTCCTTTTGGTTATTTGCTCTGTCAAGTGCCATAATGATCGCTTCATTATTTGTAGAAGCTGGACCTGCCGCTGCAGGATGGACCATTTATCCTCCACTTTCTGCTCTACCCCAGGCACAACCGGGGTCTGGATTAGGAATGACATTATGGTTGGTTTCTATGGCAATATTTATTGCTTCTTCATTATTAGGATCTTTGAATTATATCGTAACCGTAATCAACCTTAGAACAAAGGGAATGTCAATGTCGCGTTTGCCATTGACGATCTGGGCCTTTTTTGTAACCGCAATCATTGGGGTAGTTTCTTTCCCTGTGTTGTTGTCTGCCGCTTTGTTGTTGATCATGGACAGAAGCTTTGGAACGTCTTTCTTCTTATCAGATATCTTTATTCAAGGAGAAGTGCTTCACTACCAAGGAGGATCTCCAGTACTATATGAACACCTTTTCTGGTTCTTAGGTCACCCAGAGGTATATATTGTTTTATTGCCTGCTCTAGGAATTACTTCAGAAATTATTGCAACCAATGCGCGTAAACCTATTTTTGGATACCGTGCCATGGTGGCCTCTATTTTGGCCATTGCCTTTTTGTCTACAATTGTATGGGGTCACCACATGTTTATCTCAGGAATGAACCCATTCCTTGGATCTGTATTTACCTTTACAACCTTATTGATTGCGATTCCATCTGCGGTAAAAGCATTCAATTATATCACCACCCTATGGAAAGGAAATCTTCAGTTAAACCCTGCCATGTTATTTTCTATCGGCTTGGTTTCCACTTTTATTTCTGGGGGATTGACAGGAATTATTCTTGGGGATAGTACCTTGGACATCAATGTACACGATACTTATTTTGTAGTAGCTCACTTCCACTTGGTGATGGGTATATCTGCACTTTATGGATTATTTGCCGGTGTGTATCACTGGTTCCCAAAAATGTTTGGGAAAATGATGAATAAAAACCTTGGTTATGTTCACTTTTGGGTAACCGCAGTATGTGCCTATGGTGTTTTCTTCCCCATGCACTTTATTGGTATGGCGGGTCTACCAAGACGTTATTACACCAACACAGCCTTCCCTTATTTTGATGATATTGCGGACATCAATGTTGTTATAACCGTATTTGCACTGATTGCAGGTGCAGCACAGTTGGTGTTTTTGTACAACTTTATTCACAGTATATTTTATGGAAAAGCTGCAGAGCAAAACCCATGGCGTTCAAATACGATGGAGTGGACTACTCCTGTAGAACACATGCACGGAAATTGGCCGGGTGCAATTCCAGAAGTTCACCGTTGGGCGTACGACTATTCTAAACCTGGGCAAGAAGAAGACTTTGTGTCTCAGATTGTTCCCTTAAAAGAAGGCGAAGAAGAATTACAGCACTAGCATATAGAATGCAAAAAGTTAAGAGGCCCACTGGGCCTCTTTTTTTTGGCTGCATGGAACATTTCCTCTCCAGCAGACTTTCTTATATTTGTTTTGATGAACGAAAATCTAGACCCAGAAGACACCCATTATTCTCCAGAAGAAAAAGACATTGATCGTGCATTACGGCCGCTAAGTTTTGATGATTTTGCAGGACAGGAATCCATACTTGAGAATTTACAGATTTTTGTAGAGGCCGCAAACCAACGGGAGGAGGCATTGGATCATACCTTATTTCATGGCCCTCCAGGATTGGGAAAAACGACTTTGGCCCATATTCTCGCCAACGAGTTAAATGCCGGAATAAAAATGACGTCTGGCCCTGTATTGGATAAACCAGGGGATTTGGCAGGTCTTTTAACCAACCTACAGCCGCGTGACATTTTGTTTATTGATGAAATACATCGGCTTAGTCCTATTGTAGAGGAGTATTTATACTCAGCAATGGAGGATTATAAGATAGACATCATGATCGAAACGGGCCCCAATGCACGCACCGTTCAGATAACACTTAACCCTTTTACTTTGGTAGGTGCCACGACGCGTTCAGGTTTATTGACAGCGCCTATGCGCGCGCGTTTCGGAATCAGCAGTAGACTGCAATATTACTCCACTGAGTTGCTGGGAACCATCATAGAACGCAGTGCAGCCATTCTCAATGTTCCTATTGATCAAGAAGCAGCGATTGAAATCGCTGGAAGGAGTAGAGGAACCCCAAGAATTGCAAACGGTCTTTTGCGAAGAATCCGAGATTTTGCACAAATAAAAGGAGATGGGAAAATAAATTTGGAGATTACCAAGTACGGTTTAAAAGCTTTACAAGTAGATGCACACGGCTTGGATGAAATGGACAATAAAATTTTAACCACCCTGATTGATAAATTTAAAGGCGGCCCCGTAGGGATAACTACCCTTGCTACTGCAGTGGCTGAAAACGGAGAAACCATAGAAGAAGTGTATGAACCCTTCTTGATTCAGCAAGGCTTTATTGTCAGAACCCCTAGAGGGCGTGAAGTGACCGCATTAGCGTACAAGCACCTAGGTAGAATAAAAGATCAACAAGAGGGATTGTTTTAACAGATGAAACCCAGTCTTCAACAACAATATGCTGACCTTATAAAACAAGAAGCCAAAGCATTAGGGTTTCTTTCTTGCGGCATTGCAGCTGCAGATTTTTTGGAAGATGAAGCGCCAAAATTAGAACAGTGGTTGAAAGAAAAACGACACGGAGAAATGGCGTACATGGAAGGTCACTTTGACAAGCGTTTGGATCCAAGATTATTGGTACCCGGAGCAAAAAGTGTGGTCTCACTTTTATTAAACTATTACACTCCTGAAACTCAAACAGATCCAGATGCGCCAAAAATATCACGTTATGCCTATGGGAAAGACTATCACTTTGTGATCAAAGACAAGTTGAAAAGTTTACTGGAGCGAATTCGGAAAAAAATTGGAGAAGTAGACGGCCGTGTTTTTGTAGATTCAGCCCCTGTAATGGATAAAGCATGGGCAGAAAGATCCGGACTGGGATGGATTGGAAAGAACACCAACCTAATCGCAAAGCAAACAGGATCTTTTTTCTTTATTGCAGAAATGATTTTAGATTTAGAATTGGCCTATGATCTTCCGGTGGCAGACCATTGCGGGAGTTGCACAGCCTGCATCGATGCTTGTCCTACAGAAGCCCTTACGGCTCCGTATCAGATAGACGGTTCAAAATGCATTTCGTACGCTACAATAGAGCTAAAATCCGCCATTCCAGAACAGTTTAAAGGAAAAATGGACGGTTGGATGTTTGGGTGTGATGTGTGCCAGACCGTTTGTCCATGGAATCGATTTGCACAACCACACCAGGAAAAAGAATTTGCTTCAACAGAAGGTTTATTGGAAATGAATAAAAAAGAATGGGAAGAATTAACCGAAGAAACCTTCAAAAAAGTGTTTTCAAAAAGTGCAGTAAAAAGAACTAAGTTCTCGGGTCTTACCCGAAACATTAAATTTTTAACCTAGCAGGAATCGCGAAGAATCAGTTGGGTATCCAATTCTATAATTTCTCCTTTCATAGCATTGCCTTTTCTTTTTGCTTCATTGGTTTTTAGGAATAAAGAAAAAGCTTCTTCTCCCATTAATATTCCGGGTTGGTTAACGGTAGATAAAGCTGGATTTGTGAATTTGGAGACCAACCAATTGCTAAAGCCCATCACAGCAATTTCCTCCGGCACCTTAATGTTTTGTTCATTAAAACATTTTAGTGCTCCTACTGCAGGTAAATCTGCGACACAGAAAAGTGCGTCGATGTCCAACTCTTTTTTTAGGATCTGCTGTGCAAAAGAATAACCTTCATTTTCATCAATGTGTTCACAGGTGAAAACAAGATTTTTATCGTATGCGATACCGTACTCTTCAAGTGCCTGTCTGTACCCTAAAAAGCGGTCAATTGAATTTTGAGGCAAAAGGGGGCCTCTGATGTGTGCGATCTTTCGTTTGCCGGACTCAATCAAGTGTTTGACCGCATTGAAGGCTGCTCTACGGTCATTGATGATCACAGCAGGACAATTTATGAGTTTTGAGTATTTGTCGTACATGATTAAGTTCACATTCTGTTCTTCTACCTTTTTCAAATGCGAGATGTCATGTGTTGTGTCTGCAATCGAAATAAAAATGCCATCGACATTTTGTTTTAGGAGTCGAGCCACTTGGCGTTGTTCCAGCTCATACGATTCTTCAGAGCTCAGTACAATTACCATATAACCATTGGCCTCAGCTTGGGTAATAATTCCTTTTAAAATATTACTAAAGAAAAAATGGTTTAAACGTGGAATAACAACTCCAACAATTTTGGATTCTTGCGTCCGAAGATAGGCCGCAAAGGCATTGGGTGTAAAGTTGACTTCTTCTGCATAGGCTTTTACCCGGGCTTTCGTTTTTGGACTTACGTCAGGATAATCTTTTAGCGCCTTGGATACCGTAGTAATGGAAATGTTTAACGCTTTGGCGATGTCTTTTAACGTAAGGTTTTTCATAATTCTAAATTGCGCCACTAATATACTGAGAAATGCACAAAACGAAAACGTTTTCGAATTCAACTGTTAAAAATTTTAAC
>CBFIJA010000044.1:0-14593 GCA_965662875.1 Candidatus Arcticimaribacter sp. | reverse complement strand
AACCCCTGGGAATTTAGTTTTTCAGTTTGACCACCCAGAAAAACCTACTATACGTTACAACTATCCCATTCTTCAAAGAGAAAAAGGGAGTCGAGAACGGAAAAGTTTTGATTCCAGTGATGTGATCTACCTCATAATGCCTGATCGTTTTGCTAATGGAGATCCTAGCAACGACAGCGTAAAAGAATTGACAGACACCCATAAGCGCGAAGACAAAGACGGACGTCATGGCGGAGACATCAAGGGAATCATTGATCATTTGGATTACATCCAAAACCTTGGTGCCACAGCCCTTTGGTCTACACCCCTTTGCGAAGACAATGATGCTCAAGTATCTTATCACACCTACGCACAAAGCGACGTTTACCGTATAGATCCACGCTATGGTTCTAATGCGGATTACAAAATGTTGGCCGATGAACTGCACAAACGCGACATGCACCTAATCATGGATTATGTAACCAACCATTGGGGAATAGAACATTGGATGATTAAGGATTTACCCATGAAAGACTGGATACATCAGTTTCCATCCTACCAAAACACCAACCACCGTAAGGAAATTTTCTCAGACCCTTATGCTGCTAAAATAGATTACGACCTTTTGACGCAAGGTTGGTTTGTCCCCAGCATGCCAGACCTCAATCAATCCAACCCTTCTGTTCTTCGGTATTTGACGCAAAATGCCATTTGGTGGATAGAAACTGCGGGCTTAGACGGTTTTCGTGTAGACACCTATCCTTATAATGATCCTGAGCCAATGGTAAAATGGGTAAAAGCCATAAAAACAGAATACCCTAATTTCAATGTGGTAGGAGAAGGATGGATGCACAATACCATTCACACCTCGTATTGGCAAGAAAATAGTGCGATAGCAGCGCTAAACAATTTTAATTCGGGCTTACCGGCGGTTATGGACTTTCCGTTGACCGATGCATTGACAATCGCTTTTAAGGAAAACAATAGCCATTGGGAATCGGGCACTACGCGATTTTATAAAAATTTCCAAAACGATTTTCTATATCCTAACATCAACAATGTATTGGTTTTTGCAGAAAACCACGATACCCAAAGGTTAAATGAAATTTATCCCAACATCAAAAATTACAAGCAAGTGCTAACGTTAATGATGACCGTTCGGGGAATTCCTCAAATATACTATGGAAGTGAAATAGGCATGAAAGGAAAAAAATCTGTGGGTGATGGAGACATACGCAGAGATTTTCCTGGAGGATGGGAAGGAGATTCAATCAATGCGTTTGATCCAAATCAACAAACAAAAACTCAACACGCCTATTACCGTTTTACACAAAAGTTATTGCAATGGCGAAAAAACAAAGCCGTCATTCATAAAGGAAAAACCTTGCACTATGTTCCTGAAAACGATGTATATGTTTACTTTAGGTACAACGATAAAGAGCGGGTGATGGTGGTAATCAACAACAATAAAGAAAATCAAAGCATAGCACTGAAGCGTTTTTCCGAAGGAATTAATGGAAATTCAACCGCTTTTGATGTATTGAATAAAAAGACACTTCCGCTAAAAGATGTTTTAGACATACAAGGACAAACCAGTCTTATTTTGGAGCTGTACTAGTTGCCAATCAACAACAATTCTGTTTGACGCTTGTTGACATATTGGAATCCATCGGGGCCATAATATCCGGCTTCTTCCAACATCACTCGGATGTCTTTTTTCCACTGCTCTAAATATACTTTTGCATTCAATTCAATAGCGTATACCGTTCTGCGCTGCAAAGGATGATCGCCAGACCCAGGTACACCTTCTTGTGCATCCCACATGCCAAAAGTTGTTCCAGCAGAATGACCGTACAACCCTAATGGATGCGTATAAATCTGTGGACGTAAACCGGCATCCTTAGCTTGAGACAGCGCAAGCACTAAAGTTTCATTTCCTGTCCGTCCTTCTTTAAAATTATTTGTTAAATGGTCTTGAACGGCATTTCCTTGTGCCAAGGCTTCTACCAAAAAATCAGGAGCACGGTCTTCCTCTCGTTTTAGTACATAAGCCAGTTCTTGACAATCAGTATTGAGCCCCAAATAGGTAATCCCAAAATCACAATGTACAAGATCTCCCGGTAGAATGACATCGAATTTTGATTTGTTGTCAAAGGCATACAGATCACTTGCGCCAGATCGTTGAACATCCACCGTTGGGTGAAACCAAGTTTTTAATCCCATTGCGGCAACTTTTTCGCGCATCCACCAAACAACATCGTCTGTTGTGGTTGCCCCAGGGGTTATCACTGCTGTAGAAAAAGCCTCCTTAATGATGTTGTGGGTTATCTCTACCAATTGATTGTACAGAACCATTTCTTTTTCAGTGCGGGTTTCAATCCAATTTACCGCAAGGTTTTCAGCCGAAACAATTCGTTTTTGGAATTTTGAGGGCAATGCCGATTTTAAAGCTTCATAATCTGTGACAACTAAACCATCTGCAAGGGCAAAATCCTCTGACATGTTTAATCCTATTGTGTTAGGGTTTTGCGCTATTATATACTCGGCTAGAGCCTGCCATTGGTCCGGTTGTTTTTCTTTATTCCAAATAGAGGGAACTAAGCTGCCAAAGGGATAACGGGTAATGGCAACCCGGTCTACCGTTCCTTTGTTTTTGTTTTTACTGAACACCAAAATAGTTCTGCGCCTAGCATTCAACCATGTTGGGGGCAGCATCGTTTTTACCACTGGATCTTCATTGTATTCACGGGTAATGAGCACCCAAAGGTCTATGTTGTTTTTATCCATCAATTCAGGAAGCAATACATCAAAACGTTCCTGTTGAATTTCTTCCATCAGCTTTGCCCGCTCTTTTAGCGGTAATATGTGCTGGGCAGACAGGTTTGAATAGAGAAAAACAAACCCCAATAGTAATCGAAATTTTTTCATGCTTAGTTTAATTTTGGTGGCCCCGGTAAAATACGAGGTTCATAGGTTTCGTTGGTTTTGTTTTCTACAAAGTCTTTTTTTACAGCCGCTACCAATTTTGGATTTTTATATAGATCTACCATGGTCATCGACAAGGCTTTTGCTGCATACAGCATTCCTTTATGACCTATAGACATTCCTGTACAAGCGACTACCGCCCATGAGTGCCACGGACCACCACTAGAAGCTACAGTTGCAGACATACGAATGGTCGGTACGATTTGACTTACATCTCCAACATCTGTTGAACCGCCTTGAGCCGGTAAGGTTTCGCGCAGGGGGTGCACGCTTCCGTCTATCCCAACTTGAGGTTTCCCCGTTTCCTTTAAGATCGTATTGGCGTATGCTACCTCTTCTTGTGTATAGGTGATTTCCCCTAGGGTTTCCAGGTTTTTTTGAAGGGCTTCTGCTCCGGTTCTATTGACTTGAATCTCATAAATTCCAGAAATCAATTCCATATCATAGGTAACCCCAGCCATGAGGGCAGCTCCTTCAGCTATCTTTTGAGCCCGTGCATAAAGCACATCTACTTTTGCACGATTGTTTTCACGAAGGCGAGTCCATATTTGGGCATAATCAGGCACTACATTGACCACATCCCCAGCCTTTTCAATTTGATAATGAATCCTTGAAGTAGGTAAAATATGTTCGCGATAATAATTCAATCCTGTGGTGTAAAGTTCTAGCGCATCCACGGCGCTTTTACCATTCCAAGGGTCCGAGGAAGCATGTGAAGAACTGCCATAAAATTTTACACGAAAGTCAACCAGGGCTTTACTGCTTTGTGTTCCTGCTTCATTGGTATCGCCGGGGTGCCAGTCCATACAAACATCCAACGCATCAAAAACTCCGGCTCTGGCCATCCAAACTTTCGCAAAAATGGTTTCTTCAGCGGGTGTTCCATAAAAAATGATGGTTCCTTTAATGTTTCCTTTTTCAATTTGCTCTTTTATAGCAATGGCAGCACCTAAACTTGCTGTCCCAAAGAGATTGTGGCCACAACCGTGCCCTGCACCACCGGGTATGAGTGATTCTCTAACAGGTTGTCTTTTTTGCGAAATTCCAGCATTGGCATCAAATTCACCTAAAATACCGATTACCGGTTTTCCACTTCCGTATTTGGCCATAAATGCGGTTGAAATCCCAGCTACATTTTCAGTCAGTGTAAAGCCATTGGCTACCGCCATGTCTTTAAGGTATTGCGCAGACTTGAACTCCTCCAATGAAGTTTCCGCTGCTTCCCAAATGGCATCACTGGTTTCAATCATTTTTGCTGCCTGTTGGTCAACAGAAGATTGTACTTCTTGTTTTATTGTTTTAATGGATTGGGCCTGAAGGGCCATTGCACCCATCAGAACGATGGAAAAAAGAGCAGATCGTGCTTGCATAATTTCTGTATTTACTTTCCTAAATGTACCAAATTATTTTTTGTACATTGATTCTTCAAATTTATTCACAATGAAAAATCAAACGTTCTCCTTTACCCAAATTGCCGTTTTGTGTGTATCTTTTTTATTGGTCAGTCCTGCTGTTTTAGGACAAAGACCAAAGAGGAAAGAAAAGGCACCAGAGGTAAATACTGCCTTATACAGTTCTGTTCAGTATAGAGAATTAGGACCCTTTCGCGGGGGACGTTCTGCAGCAGTTACTGGAGTCCCAGGACAACCTCATTTGTTTTATTTTGGCGCTACTGGAGGAGGAGTTTGGAAAACCACCGATGGTGGAAAAACCTATGAAAATATTTCGGATGGCTTCTTTGGCGGAAGTATTGGTGCTATTGCTGTAGCTAAAAGCGATCCCAATGTACTTTATGTAGGCGGAGGTGAGGTTACCGTTCGGGGAAATGTTTCCTCTGGAAATGGGGTATGGAAATCTGTTGATGCTGGAAAAACATGGTCCTTTGCGGGTTTACCTAAATCTAGACACATTCCTAGAATTGTCATTGACCCACACAACCCTGACATTGTTTACGCAGCAGTTTTAGGAAATATATACACCCCCACCCAAGAACGCGGTGTTTATAAAAGCATAAATGGCGGAAAATCTTGGGAAAAAATACTCTTTGCCCATCCCCAAGCGGGAGCTGTAGAATTGGTTATGGATCCGACCAACCCTAGAAATTTATATGCCGCTACTTGGTGGTTGCAGCGCACCCCTTATAGCCTGGGTAGTGGCGGACCGGGATCTGCCCTTTGGAAAAGTACAGACAGCGGTACCACCTGGCAAAAAATCAGCGATCATAAAGGATATCCGAAAGGTACTTTGGGCATTATAGGCGTGACGGTCTCTCCTGTAAATCCTGATCGTATATGGTCTATTGTGGAGCACAAGGAAAAAGGAGGGGTATACCGTTCTGACGATGGGGGGGAAAGCTGGTCGTATGTTAACGACAGTAGAGCCCTTCGGCAACGAGCGTGGTACTATACTAAGATATACGCAGACACCCAAGACGTCGATGGGGTCTATGTCATGAATGTGGCCTATCATCATTCTACCGATGGCGGAAAGACGTTTAAAGCCCATAGAGCACCTCATGGAGATCATCACGATTTATGGATCGCGCCTGAAGACAATCAAAGAATGATCATTGGTGACGATGGCGGTGCTCAAATTTCGTATGACGGAGGTCAGCGATGGAGCACCTATCACAACCAACCTACTGCACAATTTTATCGTGTTACCACAGACAATGCTTTTCCGTATAGAATTTATGCTGCACAACAAGACAATTCTACCATACGCATTCGTCACCGAAGCTTTGGAAGATCCATCGGAGAAGACGACTGGGAAGCCACTGCCGGAGGAGAGTCGGCACATATAGCTGTTGATCCAAATAATGACGAGATCGTTTACGGCGGTAGTTATGGTGGATTTTTGACCCGTGTAAACCACGCTACTGAAAGTGTTCGAGGCATCAACGTCTGGCCAGACAATCCAATGGGGTATGGAGCTGAAGGAATGAAATACCGATTTCAATGGAATTTCCCTATTGTATTTAGCAAACACAATCCAAAAAAGCTGTACACCTTTTCCAACCATGTTCATGTTTCTGAAAACGAAGGGCAAAGTTGGAAACTCATCAGTCCCGATTTAACCCGAAATGTTCCTGAAAAGCTAAAATCCTCGGGGGGACTTATTACCCAAGACAACACTGGAGTAGAATATTATTGTACCCTTTTTGCGGCTAGTGAATCTCCATTAAAAGAGGGTTTACTGTGGGTAGGAAGTGACGATGGCTTGATTCACTTGACCCAAGACGGCGGAAAAAACTGGACCAATGTAACACCAAAAGGTTTGCCCGAATGGATGATGATCAATAGCATTGAAGCCTCTACTTTTGACCCTGGAACCTGCTACGTAGCAGGTACACGTTACAAAATGGGAGACTTTAGCCCTTATCTGTACAAAACCACAGATTATGGTAAAAGTTGGACGCGCATTACCCAAGGCATTTCTGAAGAGCACTTTACCCGTGTTTTAAGAGAAGACCCCAACCAAAAAGGACTGCTTTATGCGGGAACAGAAAATGGAAGGTACATTTCTTTTGATGATGGAGCCCATTGGCAATCGTTTCAGCAAAATCTTCCTTTGGTTCCGATTACCGATTTGACCTTAAAAGACAACAGCTTAATTGTTGCCACCCAAGGGCGCAGCCTTTGGATGATTGATGACTTGACCGTCATTCACCAAGCATTAAAAACTTCGCCAAATGCAACGGTTTCTTTTTTCCAACCGAAAGACAGCTATCGCGTTCAAGGCAGGGGTGGAAACAGCACACGAACGGCGGGAACCAATTTACCCAACGGAGTAATTTTTCACTATTATCTGAAAAACTACGATGCTAAAAAAGACAGTGTCTCTATTGAAATTACCGAAGCAGACGGCACCCTAATAAAACGTTTTAGCACCACCGATAAAAAGCAAGCCCTAAAACCAAAAGCAGGTGGAAATCAATGGGTTTGGGACATGCGATACGACGGGGCTGAACGCCTAAAAGGAATGATTTTTTGGAGTGCTTCCTTTTCAGGAGCCAAAGCGGTACCCGGAGCGTACAAAGCCATACTCCATGTCAATGGGAAAAGCCAAACGCAGAATTTTAAAATTTTACCCAGTCCCCTTACAGAAGCCTCATTGGAAGACATGCAAGCGCAATTTGACTTTGTAAAAGCTGTAAATACCACCGTGGATAAAGCCCATAAGGCCATCAAAAAAATACGTGACTTGAATGAAAAACTGAAAGCGTTTGAAACAAACTACAAGGACGAAGCCTCTGCCGAAGACTTAATCGCTCATGCCAAAGACTTACGCAAACGTCTGAACGATGTAGAAAAAGCTCTGTATCAAACCCAAAACAGAAGCAATCAAGATCCTTTGAATTTTCCCATTCGTTTGACCAATAAGTTGGGGCACTTGAACCGTTTGGTTACCCTTAACGACTTTTCACCAACCGCACAAGACGAAGCCGTACGGAAAGAATTGACTCAAGCAGTAAACGATCAGTTGGCGCTTTATGAAGCCTTAATGGACAAGGAGGTTCAAGCGTTTAATGCCGAATACAAACAACTTCAATTGGACTATCTAAAGCAGTAAATCTAAGCCCTCCCAGTGAGGGCTATTTTTTTATCTCTACAACAATTTCATTTCTGCGGTTGTAAAATTTATACGGAGCATCATAAGACAACACTTGTGGTTTTCCAATGATTTTTTTGCCCGCTGTTACCAGGGTGTCCAACAGTTGCTTCGTGTAGTCTTTTTCTTTGCTTGCTGAAGAATATCCGCCGTATTGAATGGCGGCATAGTAGCCAGAAGAAGATAGATATACCTCAGCAGTATTGGCCAAAGCCTCAGGGGCGGCCTCTTTGTATTTGCTGGGTAAGACAAACTCCATTACTTCTCTATTGCCCTGGGTATAGGTGTAAACAGGAGTAGTCATAGCGATTTTTTCTTGCTCCACATTGTTGCCAGAAATGTATTGAAAAAGCGTCATGAAATTTTTATTGTCAGCTGTATTTCCAATCGCCTTTACTTTCATGGCAGGAGGATAGTAACGAATTTCTACCTTCCCCATGCGTTCAATCACTTCGTACTTTTGCGTTTCATAGCCTTGAAAAAGCACAAAGAGCGTTGTAAAATAAATGAGCATTTTTGATTTAAAGATATAAATCTATTGCTCCCCAAGAAAAGTTATCGGTTCTTGTTTCGCAGGCGCTCCTTCTCTTTTTCAACGGAAAACAACCCAAAAGAATTGATTTGGATGTAATGCGAGAGTAACCCTACTCCCCATCCTAAAAGCGGAAAATAGGCCCAATTGATCCTATTGTTATCGTAATAATCCAAGGCAAAAAGCCCAAGATTGATTAAAACATAAGTAAATAGGTGTTTTTTAAACCCTACAATGGTTTCTGCTTTTTCTTGTATTTCTTGTTCCGTCATGGGTATGATGTGTTATTTTTTGTTTAGTTAAATATACATTATTTTAGGGAAAAAAACAGGGGTCTTTTTTTTATAGGCCTGATAGGCAGCATTGTTTTTCCACTTTTCATCAGCTCGGCTTTCCAACAAATTTACGCCACTGACTTTATTGAGCAAAAGATAAACAAAAAGAGGGGTAATACAACCCACCCAAAGGCTTCCTTCAAAAAGGGGAACGGCAGTAAGGGTAATCCCACACCACAACAAAAACTCTCCAAAATAATTGGGATGACGAGAACGGGCCCACCAACCTTCTTGAATGAATTTACCTTCATTTTCCTTTTGCTGCTGAAAGCTTCGTTTTTGTGCATCTGCCTGCACTTCTATGACGAACCCAATGAGCCACAAAACAAGCCCTAGAAAACCCAATAAACCCATGGGTTTTGACGGCTGAGTTAGGACGATTAATGCTGGGAGGGCACAAATAAAAACCCAAACGCCCTGAAGCGTCCAAGTGAGAAGAAAACGTGTAAAACTCTTTTTAAGTTCATCAAAACGTCCGTCTTTCCCTCTTCTTTTTACCCGAATAAACAGAAATCGACTCAATCGGAACGCCCAACAAACAATCATTGTCGAGAGGAGAAGCGAACGCACATCCAACTGTGCTAGGACATGCACTCTAGCCGCAAGCATTCCTATAAACAAACTGATGTAGGTAAGGCCCCCCGTAAGATCAAAATAGTGTTCGGTCTGAAAATAATACGAAGGCAAAAATATCAAAACCTGCAGTCCAAATACATACAATGCCGCAGAGTACAATGGAACCGCATTTGGCGTAAATGCATTAAAACCCTGTGCAAGAAACAGAATGCTGTAGATGAAAAGAAAAATCAGGGAAAGGATTCCCAAATGAAAAAGGCTATTCTTCATAATTTGAATATTTTCGTGTTGGATTAAGGTAAGAAAAAAGAGGATGATACGTAAGGCCAAGCCAGAAGATGTAAAACGAATCAAAGAAATAACGGCTGCATGTGCAGCGCATATGATTGCCCAAGGAATTTTTCAATGGAATGAAAACTACCCCGCTTTGGACGTCCTGACAAAAGATGTCGCTGCAGGAGAAGTATATGTTTTTGACACGGAACAGCAAGCGGTTGCCACTGTAATGTTTTCTTTTACTATGGATGATTTTTATACTGAAATCGATTGGCTCACACCCCATAAAAAACACTTGTACGTGCACCGATTGGCGGTTCATCCGGAATACCAAGGAAAAGGAATTGCGCGAAAATTAATGGATTTTGGAGAAGCCTACGCAAAACAAAACAATTGCCTTTCTGTTCGCTTAGACACCTTTAGTAAAAACCCTCGAAACAATCGGTTTTACAAAGCGCGAAATTACCAAAAGGTGGGACAGGTATTTTTTGCTCAGAAAAGTCCGCATCCCTTTTACTGTTTTGAAAAAGTTCTAGCGTAAGCGATAAATTCGGCTTTCCCAAGGGGCCAATTCTTTTTTTGCTGCAGTAGAATAATTGCCTTGAAGCAAACTGTACTTTTTAGACCCGATTTGCCAAGAAGTAGGATGATCAGAAAAATTATGAACGATTAAATACACTCCATTTTCATCCGCTCTTTTGTAACAATACAATTTTGGATGCTGGGGCATTTGGTCTTCATATTCTCCATAAACCAGAGTGGGATGTGCCTTTCGTAAAGCGATGACTTTGCGGTAATACTGCAAAATGGAATCGGGGTTTTTCTCAGCTGCAGCGACGTTAATCTCAGTATAATTTGCATTTACGGGAATCCAAGGCTTGCCCGATGAAAATCCTGCATTTTCCGAAGCATTCCACTGAATCGGTGTTCGTGCATTGTCTCTGCTTTGCCAGTGCACGGCTTTCATAAAACGGTTCATGTCTTTACCTGCTGCCACAGCAGCGGCCCACGCATTTCGGGTTTCCACATCGTCATAGGCATCAATGCTATCATGGGCTATATTGGTCATCCCAATTTCATCTCCCTGATATACATAGGGGGTGCCTTTTAAAGTCATCAAAAGCGTGGCCAATAACGTAGCCGATTTTTCACGATACACCCCATCATTTCCAAAACGAGAAACAATGCGTGAAAAATCATGATTCCCTAGAAAGATGCTGTTCCAACCTTCAGAACCAAGGGCTTTATCCCATTGATTAAAAATTGCTTTAAACCGAATAAAATCAACTGGCACAGGATCGTATTTTCCTTCCGGTCCAAAGTCTAGGGTAAGGTGGTCAAAATGGAAGACCATATTCAATTCTTTTTCCAACTCAGACACATAACGGGGACCGTGTTCTAGATTTACCCCGGGTCCTTCCCCAACCGTTACGATGTCGTATTTTGACAATACCGCCTGATTCATTTCTTTAAGGTAGTGGTGTATTTTTGGACCGTTGGCGTAGACTTTTTCCATCACGTCAATAAAAGATAGGTCTGCAGGAACATCTTTAAATTCTGTTCGCTTGGAAATGAGCGAAATTACATCCATTCGAAAACCGTCTACTCCCTTGGAAAACCAAAAATCGATGAGCGCATAAATTTCTTGCCTTAGCTTTGGGTTTTCCCAATTTAGATCGGGTTGTTTTCGGGTATACAAATGCAGATAATACTCTGCTGTTTCAGCATTCCACTCCCATGTACTTCCATTGAAAACAGATTGCCAGTTGTTGGGTGGATTATCTGGTGTACCCTCTTTCCAAATGTAATAATCGTGATAGGGATTGTCTTTTGACCTTTTAGCCTCTTGAAACCAGTGGTGTTCGTCTGAACTGTGATTGGCCACCAAGTCCATCATCAATTTTAAGCCGCGTTTATGCATTTCTTTCAACAGAAGATCAAAGGCGACATCCCCACCGAATTCTTCACTGATTTTTCGATAATCAGAAATGTCATAGCCGTTGTCGTCATTTGGAGATTGGTATATGGGGCACAACCAAATGATGTCTACTCCTAGCGATTGGATGTAATCCAATTTTTCAATGATGCCGTAAAGATCTCCGATTCCATTTCCTGTAGTATCTTTATAGGACCTGGGATAGATTTGATATACCACTGAAGATTTCCACCATGTCTTTGTCATGCTACACAAGAATAAAAAATTGCAACCCAAGGAAAAGTTGCCGGTTAAAATGGATTTGAAGGCCTACAATTTTACTAAAAAAGGGGATATGTTTTCTTTTTTTGCCCCAAGAATTGAAATACATTTACAGTATGGTGGAAGAGACAGTACGGAAAGTGGGGGCGCAAATAGAGCGCTATTTAAAGGAAAGTCAGAAAGGCAATACCGCTGCATTGGACCAACGTGCTCCTGAAGAAATCGCGAAAGATTTGCAATTAAAAAAGCGCTTCAAAAACGGTTTTAAGGACACGGAAGATTTATTGGATTTTACGGCAACTTACCTTACCCATACCAATCATTTAAATCATCCCCATTATATGGGACACCAGGTGGCCGTTCCACAAGATTTATCTGGAATTCCAGAATTCATTCATGGCTCTATCAACAACCCCAGTTCACTGTACGAAATGGGCCCGGTTGGGGGAACTTTAGAAGGGTTTATGATCAATTGGATGTTGGAGAAAGTGGGATGGGAAAAAGAAAAAGATGCCTACGATTTTAAATTTATTCCAGGTCAACCCAGTGGGTTACTAACCCATGGGGGTTCTGTTGCCAACCTCACAGCTCTGGCTGCAGCACGCGCTGCTATTGCCCCCGAAGCATGGACGGAAGGAAACCCGCACAATTTGGTGGTGATCGGTGCACAAACCGCACATTATTCTATAGCACGTGCCTTGTCTATTTTGGGATTAGGCGCCAACTCTTTTCTGTCGGTAGACGTTGACGAAAAGGAAGTCCTTCAAATGGGTGCCTTGGAAAACGTCTACAAAAAAGCAATCGCAGATGGGAAAAAGGTAATGTGTATAGTTGCCAACGCTTGTGCGACCTCCACCGGTTTGTTTGACCCCATAGCAGCTATGGGCGATTTTTGTGAAAAACACAACGTCTGGTTTCATGTAGACGGTGCCCACGGCGGGGCTGCACTGGCTGCACCCAACAACAAACACCATTTAAACGGAATCCACAAGGCGAACTCCTTGATTTGGGATGCCCATAAAATGATGCGTGTTCCGGCCTTGTGTACTGCAGTTTTGTTCAAAGATTTTACCCATCAAGCCGGTGCCTTTCAACAAAAAGGGTCTTATGTTTTTCATGACGATGAAGTAGTAGGCATGGATTCAATGCCCTACACCATAGAGTGTACAAAATCTGCCTTGGGCACGAAGTTATTTTGGGCTTTTGCATTGGAGGGAGAAGAAGCCATAGGTGCATACGTTGACCACACCTTTGCTTTGGCCAAAGAATTTTATACGCTTTTAAAGGGCCATCCAGATTTTGAGGTTCCCTACACTCCAGAAAGCAATATTTTATGTTTTCGTTACACCCGTTTCGGAGAAGATGATGCGTTTCAACGAAAACTTCGGTATGCGCTAATTGACGACAAAGAATTTTACCTCACCTCTTGTATAATGAATGGAAAAAGGTATTTACGCGTAGTGTTGATCAACCCAAAAACGGGAACAAAACATTTGAAGGCTTTAATGACTGCCATTGCCGCCAAGGCCAAAAGTTTGCAAGCATTCACAGCATAAATTGTGTATTTTAAATTAAAAAAATGAATCTAGACCACATCTCATCCAAAGAACTTTTCCCGGGTTTAAAGGGAAAATTTGTACACGGTGACCAACTCACTTGGGCCTTTTGGGAAGTAGAAAAAGGCGCCGAAGTTCCGTTACACCAGCACCCACATGAACAAATCATGCATGTAGTAAAAGGGGCGTTTTCCTTTACATTGAATGGAGAAACAAAAGTATATAAAGATGGGGACGTTGTTGTCATACCTTCCAATACCCCACATGCAGGAACAGCAGTTACGGCATGTACTTTAATGGATGTTTTTACACCCGTAAGAACCGAATACCAATAGCATATGGAAATCTCATTGCACGGAAAAAAAGCCTTGGTCGGGGGCAGTAGTAAAGGCATTGGTCGAGCTGTAGCGGAACAACTGGCCGCGTCCGGTGCTTCAGTAACCTTGATGGCTCGGTCAGAAAAACTGTTGAAAACATTGGTCGAAGCACTGCCTACAGAGAAAGGGCAGAAACACGGCTATTTAGTGGTTGACTTTAATGATTTTGAAAGATATAAAAACCGCATTCATGCTTTTTTACGGGAACAACCCGTTGACATTTTGGTCAATAACACCCAAGGACCGCCTGCAGGTGGGGCTTTGGAAAAAACCATGGCGGACTATCAAATGGCTTTTGATTTGTTGTTTAAGTGTGCCGCATACACCACAACATTGGCCTTAGAGCACATGCAAAAGAATGCTTGGGGGAGAATCATTAACATCGCCTCTATTTCCGTTCAAGAGCCCCTGTCCTATTTGGTCTTATCCAACAGCATTCGGGCAGCCTTGGTCACCTGGGCAAAGACCTTGTCCATTGAAGTTGCGCACCACAACATTACAGTAAACAATACCCTCACCGGATACTTTGACACCGAACGAATTGCTCAGTTGAATCATAAAAAAGCAGAGAAAATGGGGATATCTCCTACAGAAGTCCGAAAAGCCATGGAAGCTTCTGTCCCGATGCAACGCATTGGCGATCCAAAAGAATACGGGGCATTGGTCGCTTTTTTAGCTTCAGAACAGGCAAGTTACATCACTGGAACGTCTATCCCTATTGATGGGGGATTGCTAAAATCACTCTAAGATGGGCGTAAAAAGAAAAGTACTGCTGACGGGTTCAACCGGGATGATTGGACGCTTGATTTTAGAACAGGCATTGGCCGATGATACGGTGGGAGAAATTCTTTGTCTGGTGCGTTCTACCGGTAAAATAACACCTCCAAAAGTGACAGAAATTCTTGTCGAAGATTTTACGAATTACGCTTCAATGGTGACCGATTTTAAAAAAATCGATCATGTATTTTACTGCTTAGGGGTTTATACCGGGACAGTCCCCCGGGAGGCCTTTCGGAAAATTATGGTTGATTATCCTGTAGCCCTTGCAAAAGCAATACATGCCGTTTCTCCCCAAGCTAACTTTGCTCTGCTTAGTGGACAAGGAGCAGATACTACAGAAAAAAGCAAACTCATGTTTGCCAAAGACAAAGGTGCTGCAGAAAATCAAT
>CBFIJA010000043.1:0-14778 GCA_965662875.1 Candidatus Arcticimaribacter sp. | reverse complement strand
TTTCTTCCAGCTGGATTTGGGTGTCGCCGTCCAAATCAACAAATAAATCGGTCGCGCCAATGAATTTTTCCCAATGCGTTCCGTTCCAAAAATAATAACCGGTTCCCGAGAGGCCGGTCGTGGTAACGGTATTGGTGTTGTACACCAGCATACTGGTATGACTGGAGGTCGCGGTGACCCCATCCATAAAAGTGGAGGAATTTGTTAGGCTGACTTGGGGGAACAAGACCCCTTTATCGTTGGATTGTATGTCTAAAGCTGCTTGAGGATTTGGGGCGGGGGTTCCGAAGCCTTTTTGGGCAAACAAACTTCCACAGCAGAAGAATAGTAAACAAATGTAGGTATTTCGTCGTTTCATTTTGTGCTTGTCTTTTCGGCTTTAGGATATAGCAGCCGTAGTTTTTTTTTCGTGTTTATGCGTTATTTTTTTAAGTTATTGTTTCTTCTTTTTGAAGGTTTTGCTGTTCCTATTGTCCCAGTGCTGAGCCCAATGAATGGAGTACTGAAAGTATTTCCTGAACAGGACCTCTCTTTTTTATTCTTTACGCTGCCCTGCCATAAACGACAGGGTAGCGTGCATTCAATCCTTTTATTCAAACGAAAAGGACGCTGCCTTTTCTTCATCGCTTGATCTCGGTATTAATCAATGCTCACCCATTCCGATCCGATATTCACCAAGGTGATGGACTGATAGCCAATGTTTAAATTTCGTGTTGCAAGCCCGTTAATGGTTTGTCCGCCATTACCCTGTAGGGTAATTAAATCACCGGTTCCGATATAGCCTTGATTGCGTCTGATTTTTAACTCAAATCCCACGGGCAGACTGGAAGCATCTTGTAGGGTAACGGTCATGTCTGATGAGGGGGTTAAGATTAACAAGCTTACCGTAGAGGTAACGTTGCCCGTGCTGGACATTATGGCCATGGTGCTGGCGTTTTTATCGATCCATTGGGTTGCAGTGCCTGTAGAACTTAGGATTTGCCCAGCCGTTCCAGTATTTCCATAACTGTCGACCAAAGCCCCTTCCAAGGTGGCCGTATTTTGTGCCGTAAACGACCCGCTTGCCGTTGTGCTGCCCTCTGCAAAAACAGCTCCGGTTACTGTTGTGTTTCCTGTAACGGCTAAGGTTCCGGTTACCGTTGTATTGGCGGCCAACGTAGCTGTTCCGGTATCGCTCTGCAAAAGAGTTTCACTTTCTACCCATGCACTTCCGTCCCAACGCAAGGTAGAGTGGGTAACGGTTCCAGCGGTTGGGGCATAGCTGTTAATCCATTCGGTTGACGTCCCTGTGGTACTGAGTAGCTGTCCGGCACTTCCAGCATTGCCGTTCATGTCCAACAAGGCGGCCCCCAAGGTTGTGGTGGCCAAAGTGGTACTGCCTTGTACGCTTAAATCGTTTTGGATGGTGGTGGTGGCTAAAGTAGACGCCCCTTGAACCTCAAAGGTTCCTGTAACGGTTGTATTGGCGGCTAGCGTCGCTGTATCTGTCCCACTGACCAAAAGCAGTTCGGTCTCTACCCAAGAGGAGCCGTTCCAACGCAGGGTTGTGTTGGTCACCGTCCCTGCTGTCACCAATTCATCTGCTGAAGTGGTCAGGCGATACCAATTACCATTGCCTGCGATTGTAGGATGATTTTCCCAAAAATAAAAGCCTACTCCAGAAAGCCCATTGGATGTGGATGTACTGTTGTTCCAGACAATCATTCCATCATGGGTAATGCTGGAAGTCCCTGTGAGGGTAAAATCGCTGCTGTCTGTTAAAGTAATGGACGGAATTAATACCCCTTTGTCGGGACTAACAATTTCTAGGGCTGCACTTTCATTGGGACGGTTGGTCCCAATACCGTACTGCGCCATTAAATCTTGACTGGATGCCAATAAAAAAACGATGAATGAAATGCGTAAGAATTGTTTCATGATTAAAAATTTTCAAATAATGGTTAAAAGCGTTGAATTATAAACCACTGACTGTTAAACGCTTGCAAGGTGTAACCCTGATAGCTTACGTTGAGAAATAAGGGGGAAAGAGAGCCTTCAATTTGTGCTGTAGACATAATTTGAAGGGTATCTCCAACCCCATTATAGGCATTGGTTCTTTTTATGGTGATCGTCTCCCCATCTTGGGAGGCGGATGGCATAGGCAAGGTAATGGTAGATGGGGCCGTTGGGGAAGCAAAAACGGTGGATTCACTCAAATCAACAGTGTAATGGGTGCTTGTTCCGGTAACTCTTCGGGGACTATTGCTAAAGCTGATCCAATTGGTACGGGTGCCTGTAGAACTCAATACTTGTCCTGCTGTCCCCAGATCGCCGTCTGCATCCAAGACTCCCGCTTGAAGGGTTGTGGTCGCCAAGGTTGAAGCGCCTTGAATGTCAAGGGTTCCGGTTACCGTGGTGTTGGCCGCCAGGGTCGCACTTCCTGTATCGCTTTGCAAGATGGTTTGTGTTTCTTCCCAGTCGGAGCCGTTCCAGCGCAAGGTGGAATTGGTGACTGTTCCGCTTAGGGAAACAGCATTGTTGACCCACTGTGTTCCGGTTCCGGTAGTGGACAGTACTTGTCCTGCACTCCCTGTGTTTCCGTCGGTATCGACCAAAGGCCCGTTTAGGGTTGTGGTGGCCAAGGTCGAAGCCCCTTGAACGTCAAGGGTTCCGGTTACCGTGGTGTTGGCCGCCAGGGTCGCACTTTCTGTATCGCTTTGCAATATGGTTTGTGTTTCTTCCCAGTCAGAGCCGTTCCAACGCAAGGTGGAATTTGTGACTGTTCCGCTAAGGGAAACAGCATTGTTGACCCACTGTGTTCCAGTTCCGGTAGTGGACAGTACTTGTCCTGCACTCCCTGTGTTTCCGTCGGTATCGACCAAAGGTCCGTTTAGGGTTGTAGTCGCCAAGGTTGAAGCGCCTAATACGGTTAGGGTGTTGCTGACGCTAAGGTTTTCAACGGCTAAATTGGTGAAATCTATATCGAGACTAGAAAAGTCGAGTGTAAGGGTATTGCCGCCGGAGATGCTTAAAGTCATGGTATTGTTTGCGCTCAAGGCAGAAGCCGCTAGGGTCGGGTTGTCTTCAGATGGAAGCAAGTTCCAAACTCCGCCCCCTAAATTAAAATAGATGTCCCCCGTAGATTGATCGAAAAAGAGCGTGGAAGAATCCGGAGTTGTCGTAGGCGATCCCGTTCCTAAGCGCACTATGACTCCGTCTGTACGCGTAAAAAAAGAGGCTAAATCGACAGCATTGGCGTTGGATAAGGATAAACGCGTCCCCGATAATGAAAGGGTTTGTGCTCCTCCCCCTCCACGATCAAGATTCACTGAATATTGTTCGCCAGCTGTAGTGGTAAAAACCAAGGTATTGGATGCGGTTACTGTAGGTAAGCCAATGAGTTTCGATAAGTCGACAGCATTTGTTTCACCATCATCGTCAAAAAATTCAATGGTAGAAGAGACTAAGACCGATTGATCCAGGGCTACCCAATCGTTTTGGGTTAAACTCCATATGTACAAGGTGTTTTCCAATTCATTGTAAAACAAATCTCCATTGTTGCCAGAATCAGGAATGTCATCTCCAATAATCGACACTCCTTGGGTAGCTCCTTCCCATATTTTTTGATCGGTTAAATTTCCTTCAGGGTCCGTTTCAAAATGAAGGTATTGAATCTTATTTTCATCTAGGTTATAGATCACGGTCCCGACAGGCGTGTCTTGACCAAAAGCTGCATCACGCTCTTGAGTAGTCAGGCGTGGCAGTATAAACCCGCTGTTTGTTGACTCTAATTCCAACAATGCATAGGGTGATATTTCAGTTATATTGTCTCCAATTTTTACCTGGGCCTTTAGGCCGGTAAAAAGGAAACAAAACGCAATAAAAAGAAGTCTTTTTGTCATAAGTGTTGTTTTATATAGTTCAGGATCGATCTGGGGGGGTATTCGATCTTAATTGGGCCAAATCTGGCGTACTTGGGGTTTGCAAACGTATTTTCATGACCCATTCATGGGTGCCCCAGCGCAATTGGGCTTGGGCAGCTGTTGGTGTCATGTAGACATAGCCAAATTCAATTTTTGGAGAAAGTTGAAAAGCGGCAGAAACACCTACACCAAAACCTTTGGAGTACTGAACGCCAAGGTCTAAACGCCTTTTATAAGTAAAAAGAACATCTGTGGTGTAGCTGATGGGTGCTTGTGCCAAATAAGTGACTAAAAAGGCTGGGGATAGCGTCCAGTCTGTACTCAGCTTTTTGTACACGCCTGCCGCTGCATAGAGGTGCGGGCGGTCTGCAGCACGGGTTACTTGTCCATCATTAAAGCGAAAGCGTTCTGTACTGAGGATTCTAGGTACTGAAAGAGACAAGAAATAATTCGGGGTTTTTAAATATACACCCATCCCAATGTTGGGGACAAAATTACTGGTATCCTCCAATAGCGGATCCGCTAAATCACTGCCAAATACTTCGAGATCACTGGCCGAAATGCGCAAGGAGGTTCCCCCGGCTTTTAGACCCAAAAACAAATAGTGCCCGGCTGAGGAAAGCGGCAATTGATATGAAAAATCAGCAAAAAGCTGGGTTTGACGTTCTACAAACGTATGGTCATTGATGAGGGAAAAGCCGTAATTCAAGCGTTTCCCTTTGTTGGGAATTTCCAAGGATAGGGCTTGCGTTTCTGGCGCATCCTCTACTCCTATCCATTGGGAACGCAGGCTGAGATTCACAAAACTTTCTTGTGCAGCGCCCACTACCGCAGGATTCAATAAATTGAGGTGGTAGCGGTATAAATTGTAATGCGCCTCTTGTTGCGCCCAAGACATCGCTGTGGACAACAAAAAGTAGGTCATAACATATTTTTTATACTGCTGCTTCATCGGGTTATTTTATATAGATCCAACCTTGTTGATCTACTTCTCCGTCTTGATCCAAATCAATCTGGTAGAAATAGGGCGCATTCGGCAAGGGTTTATTTTTAAATGTACCCGCCCAATCGTTGTTGTAGGGATTTTTTTTATTGAATACTTGATTCCCCCAACGGTTGTAAACGCTAATGTGTGCTTGGGGAAATTGGGTGATGTTCGCAATGTGCCAAGTGTCGTTGATGCCATCTCCATTTGGGGTAATGGCTTCGGAGATGCCAAGTTCCCTTCTGGAATAGGCATTGGCCAAACTCAAAGCAGTGTAGGCGGTGAAATCAATTTTATTTCGGGTTTTTAAGCGGTAGGCTACGCTGTTGTTCGTTCGTGAAAATTCAGTGTTCTCTTCTATTACAACCGTTGGAATTTCTTCCCATTGCATCCCTGTGAAACCCACCAAGCGAAGCTCATCGGGATTTGTGGTCCAAGGATAATTGTAATTGAATGCATTCCACTGCAATTGCAAATACGCTGTTTTATCGCCGTCTACCTTCCAATGAAAGAGTGGGTTTAGCGTAAAGGGAGATGGCGCATTGAATTGGGCGGGATGGGGTTCTGCCACAAAAGCAGCACGCAGTATCCCTGCTGAGGGGGCTGTCATCCATAAAGGATGGTAAGCAGAACGATCTCCCAAGGGAAATAAAAAGTCTTCGGTACCGGTATACACAACCGGGGCTTGACTATACGAACGCGGGGAAGCTCCAATGGCCTGGGAAGTAGGCGCAAAATAAACCTGACTGTTCTCTAAATTCTCTGCTAAAATTTCACCCGAGTAAAAATAAACGCTTGGGCTAAAAAAAGACAACGTTGCCTCTTCTGCCAATCCTATACTGCCAAATATGGCCGAAGAATTTGATTGCGCGTGTTCGGTATAGTGAACACATAGAACTGCAACGAATAAACAAAAAAATCTTATTATTGGATACATACTACTATATACAAATATACATTTTTATATAAGATATCCTAATGCTACTTAAACTGTTGCGATACGTAAATGGTATAGATTTTGGTATAACGTAGGCATTTGGGGATCTTTATCTGTAGTGAAGGTGCGTAAAACATGGTGAATGAGAAATCATTTCTGCACAAGTGGCAGATTGATGTAATAGCTGGTCACTTCATGTATTCGTCGGGAAATAAAGAGCGGGAAAATAGGGCATAAAAAAAACCCGTGCACTGCACGGGTTCTGTATAAGGAAGAAGACTTTGTTTAGCTCAATGCTATACGCGCAAAGTCTACTACGTTAAGGTCAGCGTTTACAGACTGTACGTATTGTGTAACAGACTGCTTGCTTTCTTTGATGTAATCTTGATTCACCAAAGTGTTGTCTTTGAAGAAACGCTTGATTTTACCTTTTGCAATGTTGTCTAACATGGCCTCAGGCTTACCTTCTTGACGCAATTGATCTTTGGCAATCTCTATTTCTTTTTCAATGACAGAGGCATCTACCCCGTCTTCATTCAAAGCAATAGGATTCATTGCTGCCGCTTGCATGGCAACGTTCTTTGCAGCTTCTGCCGCTCCGTCAACATTTGCAGATAAAGCTGCTAGCGTAGCGATTTTATTCCCCGCATGTATGTAATGGCCTACAAAAGGAGCTTCGATGCGTGCAAATCCACCGATTTCAATTTTTTCACCGATGACCCCAGTTTGTTCAATCAATTTATCGGCAACCGTCATCCCGTCAATAGTCGAAGCTAAGAGTGCTTCTTTGGAATCAGCGGCTAGTGCCAAATCTAAAATTTGATTGGCCAAGGCAAGGTAACTGTCGTTTTTTGCTACAAAGTCTGTTTCACAGTTAACAGAAACAGCAACACCAACAGTATTGTCCGCATTTACTTTGGCTAAAGCTGCGCCTTCAGCAGAATCTCTGTCTGCACGGTTGGCGGCTACTTTTTGTCCTTTCTTTCTTAGGTTTTCTACCGCTTTGTCAAAATCACCTTCGGCTTCAACAAGGGCTTTTTTACAATCCATCATACCCGCACCTGTGGCTTGACGGAGTTTATTTACTTCGGATGCAGTAATTTTCATAGTGTTGTGGTTGTTGATCTCAGTAAGGCCAAGTGGTTACACAAGGACCGAACTGTATTCACGATTTAGTATTGAATTAAGCTTCTTTTGATTCGTCTGCTTTTGGCGCTTCTGCTGCTGGCGTTGCTTCTGCTGCTGGAGCTTCTGCTACTGGCGCTTCCGCTACTGGCGCTGCTTCTGCTGTCGGAGCTTCGTCTTGTCCTTTGCTGGCGGCGTCTTTGTCCGCTTGTCTTTGGCTAAGGCCTTCTGCAACAGCACCGCTAACCAATGTCAATATCTTGTCAATGGATTTGGATGCATCGTCGTTGGAAGGAATAACATACTCTACCTCACGCGGATCAGAGTTTGTATCGACCATCGCAAAGATTGGAATCTTCAGCTTTTGGGCTTCTTTTATCGCAATGTGCTCACGCTTGATGTCCACAACAAAAAGTGCCCCAGGAAGACGGGTCATGTCTGTGATGGATCCCAGGTTTTTTTCCAACTTGGCGCGAAGACGATCTACTTGTAATTTTTCTTTCTTAGAAAGTGTTTCAAAGGTCCCGTCTTTTTTCATACGGTCAATGGCTGCCATTTTCTTTACCGCCTTACGGATGGTAACGAAATTTGTTAACATGCCTCCAGGCCAACGCTCTGTGATGTAAGGCATTTTTACCTCACTTGCTTTGGAAGCGACAATGTCTTTGGCTTGCTTCTTGGTAGCCACAAATAAGATTTTACGTCCAGAAGCCGCAATTTTTCTAAGGGCTTCTGAGGCTTCGTCTACTTTAGCAGCGGTTTTGTAAAGGTTGATGATGTGGATTCCGTTACGCTCCATGTAAATGTAGGGCGCCATGTTGGGATTCCATTTTCGGGTCAAGTGACCGAAGTGTACGCCTGCGTCTAGCAGGTCTTTTACGTCTGTGTTTGCCATTTTTGGTTAGTTTACGTTCCGTAGTTAGCAATAAAAAAGTGGCAATGAATTGGCCTTTTCTATTTAGATGCTAAACTAATTCTCAGCGTACTGAGTGGGCAACGGGTTAAAAAATAATGTACGGTGTTCTTTATTGTCGGAAAGAACAGAAAACGATTAACGTTTAGAGAACTGAAATTTCTTACGGGCTTTCTTTTGTCCGAATTTCTTACGCTCTACCATTCTTGGGTCACGTGTCAAGAGACCTTCTGGTTTTAATACCAAACGGTGTTCTTCGTTGATTTGACACAAGGCTCTGGAAATCGCTAAGCGTACTGCTTCGGCTTGTCCATTGCTTCCTCCACCAACTACGGTTACTTTTAAATCGTATGTCCCTTCTGTATTGGTCAATGCAAAAGGCTGGATGATTTTGTATTGTAACGTAGACGTTGGAAAATAGTCTGCGTAATCTTTTTTGTTCACAGTGATTTTTCCGCTTCCTTCAGAAACGAAAATTCGTGCTACGGATGTCTTGCGACGACCAATGGTATGAATTACTTCCATTAGTTGAATTTGTTAAGTTGAATTGTCGTTGGATTTTGTCCTTCGTGGGTGTGTTCTGCGCCACGAAATACTTTTAGGTTGTTGAATAACACAGCACCCAATTTGTTTTTTGGGAGCATCCCGCGAACGGCATTCTCTACCAAACGCTCTGGGCCTTTGTTATACAATTGCTCTGCGTTCAATGCGCGTTGTCCTCCTGGATAACCCGTATGACGCAAATATATTTTTTGCTTCCACTTCTCACCACTGAGTTGGATCTTATCGGCATTGATCACAATTACGTTATCGCCACAATCTACGTGTGGGGTGTAATTGGGTTTGTGCTTTCCACGAAGCAATTTTGCTACTTCAGACGCCATGCGTCCTAAAGGCATTCCAGCAACATCGACAAGCACCCACTGTTTGTCAGCGGTTGCAGCGTTTGCAGAGATGGTCTTGTAACTTAATGTATCCACAATAATTCGTTTAAATGTGTAAATTTTACCCTTTTAAGGGCTGCAAATGTACTATAATATTTTTGTTTTGGCAAAGGTTTTGCCCCAACAATTGAGAATTAAGAATTTAGCCTTGTGCATTTCTTTACTAGATCGAAAATTTTAGGCTACTGGACGCTTTTAAAAGGGCAGATCGTCTTCTACTTCTTTGTCTTGTTCGTCCGAAGGTTCAAAGGCAGAAGCTGGAGGCATAGGCGGCATTTCTGGAGCCGGTGCTCCCCCACCCATCGCTTCTATACGCCAGCCTTGTACCGAGTTGAAATACTTGGTTTCGCCCTGTGGGTTGACCCACTCGCGCCCTCTTCAGTTGATGCCAATTTTGACCGGTTGGCCGATTTGATACGCATTCAATAGGTCGCATTTGTCTTGAACAAATTCTACTAAAATGTGTTGCGGATATTGCTCGTCCGTTGTTACAACAACTTCGCGTTTACGAAATCCATTGTTACCGTAGGTTTTTGTTTCATCCAACCATTTGATTTTACCACTTACTTCCATAGAAAAAATTTAAAGTGTAAAAGTAAGAAATCATCGGGAAATGCAACCAAAAAAACAGGAGCAATGCCCCCTTGCCCATAGCTCATATTATTTCGGTACCTTAGGGGCTGTTTGCACAACGTTTGAACACTATGCAATTACGTCTTTATAAACCTTGGGGATTGGTAGGGCTTTTTATGATTGTCTTGCTGATTGTATGGAACACCTACGTTTTGTTTGATTTGGTGAAAGCAGAAGAGCGCACAAAAATGCAATTGTGGGCTACCGCACAACAAGAGATCATTGAAAACAACGACCTCAACCGCGATTTTGGCACCCTGGCTTTTGAGGTGATTCAAGACATCGGTAATGTTCCCATCCTATTGGTCAATGCAGAAGAAAAAATCATTGACCGTAAAAACATCGATTGGGATGCTTCAGATGATCCCGATTCCTTGGCCTTATATCAACTATTGAAACAGCTGAAAAAAGAAAATCTCCCCCTGCGCATTCAATACAAAGACATCGTCGATCAAAAACTGTATTACGGCGATTCCTCCTTGCTAAAAAAACTAAAATATTATCCGCTGGCTTTACTGCTTATTCTCTTTCTCTTTGCTGGGGTGCTGTATTTTTTTTTCCAAAGCAGCAATACGGCAGAACAAAACCGTTTGTGGGTGGGAATGGCGAAAGAAACCGCTCACCAAATTGGGACCCCTTTAACCTCATTGATGGGATGGATTACCCTGCTGAAAGAACAAAATATTGCCCCTGCCTCTCTTGAAGAAATGGAAAAAGACATCGAACGCCTGAATGTCATTACCGATCGCTTTTCAAAAGTAGGATCGCTGCCCGAGTTACAAGAACAGGACCTTGTAGAAGTAACAAAAAATACGCTGAGTTACCTCAAAAAACGCTCTGCACAATACATTCATTGGGAATGGGATTTACCCCATGAACCCCTATACCTCTCTTTAAATGCTGCGTTGTTGTCCTGGACACTAGAAAACCTCGCCAAAAATGGAATGGACGCCATGAAGGGAAAAGGCACACTTCGTATCGCACTAAAAGCCACTCCAAAAAATGCACGGCTACGAATTACAGATACTGGAAGTGGAATTGCCCCACAGCACCTGAAACGTATTTTTAACCCTGGCTATACCACTAAAAGTAGAGGATGGGGCTTGGGACTTTCACTCGCTAAACGGATTGTAGAAGACTACCACCAAGGTTATATCCGAGTTGCCAAAACAATACAGGGTGAAGGAACGACATTTGAAATTATTTTGCCGCGGGTCTCAGAAAAGAAGTCTTAAGAATAGTATGCGCTTATTTTTTCGGCCAAAGCGCTGAATTCAGTTGGGCTGAGTTTTTCTTTTTTTCCAAAAGTAGCATCTTCCATGCCTTGAAGGGGTATCAGGTGAACATGAGCATGAGGAACTTCCAAACCAATAACGGAAAGCCCGATTCGCTTGCAGTCTACTGCTTTTTCTAAAGCCAAAGCCACCTTTCTTGAGAACTGGAGCAAGGCGGTGTATTCCGGCTCACTGAGATCAAAAAGTTTGTCCGTTTCTTTTTTGGGAATGCAAAGGGTATGTCCTTTTGCATTGGGGTTGATGTCCAAAAACGCCAAATGGTTTTCGTCCTCCGCAACGCGGTAACAAGGAATTTCTCCGGCAATAATTTTAGTGAAAATAGAGGCCATTTAAGAACGGCTTATGTTCAATACCTCTAGAGTAATGGTGCCATTGGGAACCTGAATCTCTGCAGTTTCGCCTACTGTTTTGCCCAACAAGCCTTTTCCAATGGGAGAGTCAACCGATATTTTTCCCGTTTTTAAATCCGCTTCGCTTTGTGCAACTAAGGTGTATGTCATTTTCATGCCATTGGCCTGGTTTTTTACCTCCACTGTAGAGAGCACTAAGGCCTTGGAAGTATCTAGCTCAGCTTCATTGATGATTCTGGCATTGGATACGGTCTCTTCTAATTTTGCAATCCGCAGTTCCAAAAGTCCTTGGGCTTCTTTGGCAGCATCGTATTCTGCATTTTCACTTAAGTCTCCTTTGTCACGTGCTTCGGCAATGGCTTGGGAAGCCTTGGGACGCTCTACATCTTTCAATTGATTGAGTTCGTCACGTAACTTTTTTAAGCCTTCTTCTGTATAATAAGATACTTTACTCACGATTTCTACGTTTTAAAAATGGACTATCCCTCTTTCATTCGGGGAAGGGATATCCTACAAATATACACTTTTGATGGAATTGAAACCTTACCCTTCCTTTATACCCTTGACCATCTGCCTGTTGTTTACCCTACTACTGGGTTGCAGTAAATCTTCCTTGGAACGAAACCCATACTTGTATGATCTTTCTTTTCGTCAAGAGATTCCATTGAATTTACCGCAGTACGATGGCTTGCGCTTTGCTGGAGGGACACTAACCCTAAGCCAATTTGGACACAAAGGAATTCATGTCTTTAACCTCAATGGCAACGATTTTTTAGCCTGGGAAGCCAGTTGCCCAAACCATGTCCCAAACGAGTGTTCCCGAACTGAGATCAGTGGGGTCTTGGCGGAATGCCGTTGTGAAAACTACCGTTACAGTTTGGCTACAGGACAGTTGCTTACCGAAACCAACACAGGGGACACAATGTATCCCCTGGTCAATTATTTCGTTGAAAAACGCGGAAATTCGCTTTTTATTTCCAATTGATTTATAAACGAATGGTGGCGCCCAACAAGAAATTGGTGCCTGCCTGTGGATAGTACCCTACCCCCTCTATGGTGATGGTTTGGTTGGGGACGCTCCAGGTATCGTCATAGGTATAAAAATAGCCGTTAGATTCGTATTTTACATTCAGTAGGTTGTTGATCAATAAAGAAAAATCAATCCCCTTGGCCCAAGAGGTAGGGCCTACTGCATAGGTAACACTCAGGTCATTGATGAAATAAGCTGACAACTTGGACAAGTCTGCATCAATATTACCCATGAACTGCTCGCCCACATATTTAGACAAAAGACCCACTTGGAAAAGAGTGGATGGCGCGTAGATAATGTTACTCCCCGCAACAATATTTGGGGAATACGAAATCTGAGTATTGCCTAAATCCACCAATTGCCCGTCGCGTTGAAATTTAAAATCTTGGTTTCGGTTTTGACTCAGGGTTAGGTTTGGCAACCATAGCCATTGTCCATTCAATGCAATTTTCCCTTCCAATTCTAGACCGAGACGGTAACTGTCTCCAACATTTCGCCGTATGGGAGCACCGACCTCATCAATTTCCCCTGTCAACACCAATTGGTCTTGGTAGCGCATATAGTATATATTCGCACTCCATTGCGCTAAGGTGCTGCTTTTTCTAAGTCCCGCTTCAAAGTCGTTGAGGATTTCTGGACGTGGCGCTCCGTTTTCGTAATCGGTACGGTTGGGTTCTCTTTGCGCTTTAGCATAGGAAATGTACCATTGGGTGTTTTCATCTGCACTATAGGTAAGCCCTAGTTTTGGGTTAAAGAAATTAAAACTGTCCTCTACCGCAATTGTACCGAGTTCGTTAATGGTGCCATTGGCCGAATAGCCTATACTTCTAAACTGAAGGTCTACATAACCCGAGAGTTTATCGGTCAATTTCTGAGTGAGTTTCCCGAAAAACGAAACTTCATTTTTTTCGCCTTTATTGCGGTAAAATTCATGGTTGGGCTGCGCATTGCTGGCATAGGTAGCCCATATCAGGTTTCCAAAATGATCTCCGTCATACACACTGACCAATCCCCCAATGACCAAGTCAGTTTCTGCGGTGTTGTATTGAGCATTGGCCGTCAGTACATAAAAGTCATTGTCCAACCATTTGCGGGTGATGTTGTCCGTTGTACTTTGGGTAGCTCCCCCCAGTGTTACGTCTGCCAAACGCAAATTGGCCAAAACAGCATCGTTGTTGTATTCTTCATAATACCCTCTGCCATAGGTGTAGTTGAGTCCTACGGAAGAAGACCAGTTGTTGTTGTAGGTTTGGTTCCAATGCAACTGGTAGTGGTCTTGTCTGTAGTTGTCCACCTGATTGTCATAATAACCGGTCAACGTTCCTGAGGTGTCATAAATTTCCCCTGCGTAATTATAGGTACGATCGTTTTCCAGTGTATACGGGTCTACCCCAAACCAGGATTGATAGGTTACCTCGTGGCCCCCAAAGGCTAAGGCTTTAATCAATGTATTTTCGTCTTTGTAAATCCCTTGCAGGAAATACGATTTTAAGTTGGAAGATGCTCTGTCGATGTAGCCGTCGGATTTGATTTTAGCCAAGCGCCCTGAAAATTCAACGTGCTCATTGAGCAAGCCCGTAGAGAATTTTAAGGTATTGCGCAATGTTCCATAGCTGCCTACAGCATTGGTAATTTCGGCATAGGCTTTCGGTGAGGCCGCCTCTGTTAAAATATTTAGGCTGGCTCCAAAGGCACTGGAACCGTTAGTAGATGTCCCCACCCCGCGTTGCAATTGAATGCTTTCTACAGAAGAAGCAAAGTCAGGCATGTTAACCCAAAAGGTTCCTTGCGACTCTGCATCGTTGTACGGAATTCCATTGATGGTGACATTCACCCGGGTGGCATCGCTTCCACGAACACGAATGCCCGTATAGCCTATTCCTGCTCCAGCATCTGAAGTAGTAACTACAGAAGGGAGAAAATTCAGAAGAATGGGAAGGTCTTGCCCTAGGTTTCTGGGTTTTAAATCTTCTTTGGTGATTTCCGAAAACGGAACGGGTTGGTTGTCGCGGGCTCTTAGCCCAGCAACGCTAACTTCTTCTAAAGAAATAGGAGAAGCGATAAGCGAGTCTTTCGCTTGTTCTTCTTGTGCCCATAGAGCGGAAACGCTCATGGCACATGCACAGATAAAAACAGTTGTTTTCATTCGAAAAAAATATTTACGAATAAAAGGGGTAACTATTCTGGTTAAATTAAACATTAAAATCTACTTCCCTTGGCAGCATTACCCGCCCAGGTTCATAGGGTATGATCTCAGCTCTTTATTTCGAGCACCCCTTTGAGCGGGATAAAATTACTATAATTTTGATTCTTTTACGCTAGTTGACACTCTTTTTCTCCCTCATTTTTTCGATGGCATATTGGGCCGTATTCAACCGCTGTTTGTGGGTTCCTCTGATCTCTACATAGGGAAAATTAAAATGATCTAATTGCGCCTTGAAATAGGCATACATGCTGTCTCGCTGTTTGGGTCGATCTCTAAGATCGTCTTTTTCCCAAGGAATGTCAGTTTCAGTTAGCAGGTATAAATCGTACTGTGTGGTCTCCACTAAACGCAAAAGTTCCGGAGCACAATAGCCTTCAAAATGAGTCTCTGACCAAACTTTGGTCACCAAGACATTGGTATCGCAAAAAAGCAGTTGATTGGCTTCTTTCAGCGCCTTG
>CBFIJA010000042.1:0-14982 GCA_965662875.1 Candidatus Arcticimaribacter sp. | reverse complement strand
GTAAAAAATTATTCTTGTTCATAATACATAAATAGGACATTATACTAATGTCTGGTTAGTTTAAAAAAATATAGTGATGTAAAGCTTAAACGTTGTGTTTTAGCTCTGGAGGGGGTAGGAAAATGTCCTGGTCATGACTGCTGAAATTGAAAAGCACACCAGCAATGCGTCTTTGACGGTGCAATGCTTTGAATTCAAAAGCAAAAGCAGAGGGATAGACTTTGTTTTTTTCTTCGTCGATCTCTTTGTTTTTTTCTTTTTCGCTTTCGTTTTCAGACTCAGTGTCAAGGTCTAAATCCAGTACTAGATTCACCGTAGAGAGGGTGTCCAAATCAAAAAAAAGGGTAGGGAAAGACTGCGATAGGGTTACCGTGATCAATATCAGCGCCATGGTTTTCCGAAGAAAATTCTTTTTCATTTTGTTCACAATTGGCTATAAATTTAATGAAAATCTTTGATTTTTTAGGGTTTGTCTTGATGTGAAATGGGGGCTAAAATTTTCAATAAAAGGGGCAAAAATTCAAATCGATATTTATCTTCGATTTTGTCAGGTAAAGGATAATTCTTAGATTGGGATGCTTCTCTAATTGAATCTTAAACTTAATCGAATCAAATGAAACATTCCTTTTTCTCCTTCTTTATACTGATCACTTTCTTTTTTGGTCATGCCCAAACTCAAGATCGCTTTGGCGGGGCTATGCTGTATACCGTTCGGGACAATATGGAGAAAAATCCACAGAAAACCATTGCAGAAGTAGGGGCAATAGGTTACCAATATGTTGAACTTGCCGGCTATAATGACGGTAAATTTTACGGGATGACTCCTCAAGCTTTTAGCCTTCTATTGAAAGAAAACGGTTTACGCGCTGTAAGTTCACATTACAGCGACATTAGCTTTGAAAATGCAGATCAAACCATTGCAGCTGTTAAAGCCATGGAGATTCCATATCTAGTGATTCCCATTCCACCAATGGGCATGTTTACGCACGACTATAGGAGCAATAAAATGGGAATGAAAGGATCTGCAGAAGAATTGGTAAAAATCTTAAATGTATTGGGAGAAAAATGTGCGGCTCAAGGGATTCAATTGCTTTACCACAATCACGACTTTGAATTTATAAAAGATGAAAATGGATTTATTTTGATCGACTACCTCTTAGAAAATACCGATCCAGCGCTTGTTAACTTTCAGATGGATTTATTTTGGGCAACAAAAGCCGGGGCAGATCCATTGGCCTACTTTGATCGCTTCCCCGGAAGGTTCAAATCCTTTCACGTAAAGGATAGAGATGCCAAAGGGCATTTTAGTCCTGTAGGAAAAGGTACCGTTGATTTTCCTTCTTATGTTGCAGAAAAACAAAAAGCAGGGATGGAATTTTATTTTGTCGAGCAAGACTTCACTTATGAGGGCATGACGCCTTTAGAAGCCCTAAAAATCAGCCATTCTAACCTAAAAGCACTCGGGTTTCAATAGGATAGAACCACTAAAAGCCGCTTACTTGATTGTCAATCCATTGGAGTCGATTTTCTAAATAGGATTTCAAATCTGAAATGCTTTGGTCATAGTCAACGGCAATCCCATTCCAACGGTTATAGTTTCGTTCGATTGCCCCGTTATCCACAAGGTAATCAGCAGTGTCTTGAACTTTCCCAAGGACGGTAGCATTCGATAGCTCATCCCCACGTAAGCTTTGCCATCGCTCTTTCAGTCGTTGTTTAAAAGCAGGATCCTGCAATAATCGAGGCCACCAAAACGGTACCATCCAGGCGTCCTGGGAAACATGAACATTGTAGTTGGCAATCCAATCGTTGAAAGGAACACGGCTTTGACGATTGTACCCAATATTGAGGTCCCAAATTGGTCCCATTTTTAATTTTTCTCCTCTGTCTTTGTTTAAGTAGGTGCTTAAACGATACCCGTCTACATTCCCGGTGATTTCATTGATGATAAAAAAATCAACGAAGCTGTCTAAGTCAATGTACTGGGTGTATGTGCGTTCGTTGGTGCTGAAATCATCGGTTAGTAGTGCTGTTTCAAAGTCATGAATGTAATTTTGAATGTACTGTTTTTGTGCAGCCGTGATGGCATCGTTTTTTGGGTATTCGTATAAAAAATAAGTTTCTAAATATTGGTTGGGATGATAGGGGGGCGCAAAAGGATCAAAGGAAAGGGTATTCCCATAAATGTCATACTGTGATCGAAAGCTGATGGCTTCAGAATATCGCGCGTCATCGTCCCAATTGGTCAAATAATAGGACAAAGGCTGACCAGAAGAAACATCTCCACCGGCTGTTTTATCGATTTTCAAAATATAACCTCCCGTTATTTCAGGTGCTTCGTTGTCGTTTTCAGATAATTTTTCAAGGGCAATTCTTTGGTTGTCGCGTTTCAATTTTTCCATGAAAACATACACCCCTTTGTAATCTTGATTCACTTCCAGTTCTACATACTTTGTTCTACTCCCATAACGTCCCATGGAGCGATAAAGCTCATATCCTAAATGGTGGTGCATTAGTGTTGGGTCAAAAATGGTTCCGTTATCTCCATTGAAAACATGACCGTTTAAAATCCAATCTTCTTCTTCTGGAAATCCAAGCAAACTGACGTCTATATCTTCTCCATTTTCATCCCAGGTTTCTAGTCCATAGGATTTTTTCTTGGATAACCTAAAAGAGGTAGAACCCCTGTATTCAATGCCTATGGGGTGTGAAAAAGTAAGTTCTTGATTTTCGAATAGATTTAGGTTACCGGCAACCTTGGGTTCATTTTCTATGGAAACACTTGTTTGAATGCGTATGTAGGGGAGGGCTCCCGTGTTAAATACTGGAGGCGTGGTGTTATTGGGGATACTGTTATTCTCTTTTTTACAAGAGATGGCAAAAAGAAGACACAAGCCAAATGTAAAGTGAACGATAGATAAATGTGTATTCAATGTTAAGGTTTTTCCTAAAATTACATTAATTTCAGTGAATTCTTACGATTAAACTAAAAGTAGCCTATGCTTTTCCTTATTGAACCGTTGAATTTTGATTGGCTGAGTGCGGGAACTCGTCTTCTAGTAAATTTAGCGTTTATTGGAATTATGATTGCTTTAACAGCACGGCATGTTTCCTTACGGCGTTATTCTTTTACTTTTTTAATGATCAGCATCATTGTTTACTTCCTGTGCTATACCCTTAAAAACTTTGATTTAAACCTGGGAATGGCATTGGGTTTATTTGCCATTTTTGGAATCATTCGGTACCGGACAGAACCCTTGCAAACAGAGGAGATGACCTATTTGTTTATCACAATAGGCATGGCGGTAATCAACGCACTTTCGGATGCTTTTTTAAGTTTGGCTGAGCTCAGTTTTATCAATGCCATTGTTTTGCTGATTATTCTTTTTGGAGAAAGGATTTTGATGAAAATGGCGTATAAAAATCATACCCATCCCTTTGATGAAAAGTTAGAAAGAAGAATTGTTTTGCAAATGCCCTATCAAGAAAACGATTTGCATGCTTATATATCAGAAGAAGTCAAAAAACAGGAAAAAAACCTTCAGGTGAAAATTAAAACTCATAAAATTTTTAAAATAGATCAAAGTCAAAACATCGTAGTGGTCCATCTTTACTATTGAAACTATGAGAATTCAAGCATTACCTTTTTTACTGGGTCTCTTTTTGATTTCCCAGTCTTTCGGTCAAGAATCCCAAACCAAAGGCTGGACGGCAGTAGAATATGCATTGGACATCAATAAGAAATGGTCCGTGGACTTTAGTCAGCATTTTCGAATGAAAGAAGACTTCAGTCTAGTTGACAGCTACATCACACAAACGGAGTTGTATTTTAAGCCCGTAAAAAAATGGAAATTATCGGCTCAATTTCGTTACATGAATCGTAATGACACCAATGGAGGCATTCAAGGTTTTGAAAATATGCTGCGTTACCGGGTTGGGGTCGAAAAGAAATTTAAAATAAAACCGGGGAATTTGGAATTCCGATTGGCTTTTCAAGATCGTTTTTCTTTAGACCGTGAGGATCGTAGAAAAAAAGAATACCGTATTCGGCCTTTATTTGAGTGGAAGATAAAAAACTGGTCCTATGACCCTAAGTTTTTTATGGAATACATTAAGGAGTTGGAGGGAGATCTGCAAGAATCCGTTCGATTTGGAGTAGGCACTAAACTTAAATTTGGAAAGCAACGCGCTTTGGGAATTCGTTATTTTTATCAAAAATCCAGCGAAGCTGAGGGTCTAGACCGTTATGCACATGTTGTTTCTTTAAAATATGGATTTGAAAAGCCCAAGTCAGAAAAGAAAAAGAAAAAACAAGAGGGGAAAGAAATCAAGAAAAAAGAAAAATTGCCTTAGCGCTTCAAAATAAAACCAAAAGAAAAATTACCCCCTTAGTTTAAAGATTCTTCGCCCTCTTCGCCTGTTCTGATTCGGTAAGCGTTTTCAATGGGTAAAACAAATATTTTACCGTCTCCCACTTTATCGGTTGCTCCAGATTTTAGGATGGCATTTATCGTCGGTTCTACAAAATCATCGTTCACCACGATGGACAGAAAGCGTCTCTGAATTTCAGCAGTACTGTAGTTGATGCCTCGGTAAACGTGTCCTTGTTTCTCGTTGCCGATACCGGTCACGTCCCAATAGCTAAAAAAGTTTATTCCCGCTTGGTGCAAGGCTTCTTTTACGTCTTTAAATTTAGATTTGCGAATGATGGCTTCTATTTTTTTCATGTCTTATTGTTTATTGCATTGTTGTTCACTCACTTTATTGGCCATGTCTTTGTCGTAATGCATAAAGATATTGGCCCAGATGGTTTTTGACCATGCCCCGATCCACGGCATACCTATTACCAATACAGCGGTTATGAGTCCAAACAATTGTTTGAAATTGAGTTCAAGGGAAAACAAATGCGTCAGCACAAAGGTAGCCACAGCAAGCGCTATGCCAAGGGCATAGGAGATGTACATGGACCCAAAGTAGAAACTGGGTTCAATTTTATAGTTTAAATCACAGCAGGGGCAACGGTCTTTTACATGATTCAGACTGCGGAGATCAAAGGGGTGGGAAGCAAAAAATTTTCCTTGAAGACAGCGGGGGCATTTCAAGAAAAAAATGCTGTACAGTTTTGCGTGATTGGACTTCATTCTAAAGGTTTTTACAAAGATATCTTTCAAAAATAAAAATCTATGTAACCTAGGTAACCTAGCTTAAAAAAAGCCTTTGTTCCCCTCTGCATAGGGAACGATAAAACTGCATTGGGTCATTGCAAGACAAATGGCAATCCTTTACACAGTGCAAGACATATCACTGCCGCAACATTGGGGGGACTTTATTTTGCCTTCGCATTCTGGGCATTTAGATATTTGAACCTTTGTTCCATCGTCAAGGACAAGAACATCGTCTACCAAAGCGGTATCGCATTTAGCACAAGAAGCGTTTACCGCCATTCCGCATTGTTTGCATTCGTATGTCGCCATTTCAATTGTTTTATAGTTATCTAAATTTACAAAATCCATATCACATTTATTTCTTATTCAAGAAATAAGTGAAAGATAAAGAGTATTGTTGCCATGCAAGATCCCAAAAGATGAATCTACAAGTTGTACTATTGAAATTTGATGCACAAAAAAGTCAATAAAAAAAAATAGAGTCAATATTATTCTATTCGCTGGAAAATTTAAACGAATGTCGTTTTTTAACATAAAAAAATAAAGGAAGGGTAATAAAAGAAAGAGGTAAAATCAATAGAAGTGTGAGTACCCATTTTTCAGAAGTTTTTATTGAATGCTTCAAAAGGGTTTTCAGTTTCACACCTATCGATTTATACGTCTTCTTTCTAATAACAAAATAACTAATTAACTATAGTTCAAAATTACATTCAGCATACCTGTCTAATGTTAAGCTAACGGTACCAATAGTTTATAATATTGGTTTTCTAGAGCGTTACTGTACAGCCCAAATTTTGCCGAACCCTTGACGATTTTGTTCAGTGAATTTCGATTCAATAGAGAAGGGATTAGAAGAGCAGTAATCTATTTTTATGAGGATAAAACAAGTCTATAAGTGGAAAAAAGAAAAAGGGACTACATTGCTGTAATCCCTTTGTTTTTCAGTGACCTCGGCAGGATTCAAACCTGCAACCTCTTGAGCCGTAATCAAGTGCACTATTCAGTTATGCTACGAGGCCTTTTGATGGGGGCAAATATACTCTTTTTTTGAAAAATAACTATCGTTTTTTCATCGTTTCCGAAGATACTTTTCGCCATCAAAATATTTCATGAAAGGAGAGATAGCTGTATATTCGTTAAAATTTTTCCATGGCTGTATTGGCAATACTTGTGGGTTTACTACTGCTAATCAAAGGCGGGGACTGGTTGCTGGAGTCTGCTGTTGCACTTTCTTTACGTCTTTCCATTCCCAAGGCTGTAATTGGCATGACCGTAGTGTCTTTTGCTACTTCTGCACCTGAACTAATCGTTAGTGTGCAATCTGCTTTAGAGGGTTTGTCTAGCATTGCCCTTGGAAATGTAGTGGGGTCCAATATCGCCAATCTGGCTTTGGTTTTGGCGTTAACGGTGATCATCCAGCCTATAGAAATATCAAAGAACTTTCTAAGGGTCGACTGGCCCATGATGATGATAGCATCTGCGTTATTTCTTTTGTTTTTGGTTTACGACGCTTATTTGTCTTTTTGGGAGGGAGCGGTAATGTTCGCCTTGCTGATTTCTTTCATCGTCTATTTGTTGAAAAATCAAAAAGAGGGTCTAGATGAATTAGAGGATGCGTTTGAACCTCTTAGCTGGCAACAAACAATTGGTTTTTTTGTAATGGGTGGCTTTTCCTTGTGGTTGGGTTCAGAAACCCTTGTAAAAGGTGCAGTTGCTTTGGCACAAATGATGGGAGTCAACGAACGCATTATCGGCATCTCCATCATTTCCATCGGGACAAGTATTCCTGAATTATCGGCCTCTATCATAGCAATTCTTCGAAAAGAAAAGGCCATTTCGTTAGGGAACCTGATCGGATCTAACATCTTCAATATTCTTGCCGTAATGGGCATCACAGCGATGGTGCAGCCCTTTCCCGTCATGGATGCAGACTTTTTGACCAATGACCTCATCTGGATGATGGGCATCTCGTTATTGCTGTTACCGCTCATGTACATTCCAAACGATCATAAATTCAACCGTCTAAACGGAATTATCTTATTGAGTTTATACGTTTATTTTATTTACAGTTTATTCTAAAAAAAAAAGCATCCCGAAGGATGCTTTTATACATAGTTATCGTAAGATTAAACCTTAGCAGATTTAACGGTTTTGATAATACGTGCAGCAATTTTGTACGGATCTCCGTTTGATGCTGGACGACGATCTTCTAACCAACCTTTCCAACCTTTTTCTACGGTCATGATAGGAATACGGATAGAAGCACCACGGTCAGAAATGCCAAAGCTAAATTCATCAATGGATTGTGTTTCGTGATCACCAGTCAAACGCTGATCATTGTCAGCACCATATACTTCAATGTGTTCTTTCACAACAGGACGGAAAGCTTCACAAATGGTTTCATACGTTTCTTTAGAACCACACGTTCTTAAGATTTCATTAGAGAAGTTTGCGTGCATACCAGATCCGTTCCAGTCCGTAGCTCCTAATGGCTTAGGATGCCAGTTGATGGCCAAACCATACTTTTCGCCCAAACGCTCAAGTAAGTAACGCGATACCCACATTTCATCTCCTGCTTCTTTTGCTCCTTTTGCAAAACATTGGTATTCCCATTGTCCAGCAGCTACCTCAGCATTGATTCCCTCAACATTGATCCCTGCAGCAAGACAAATGTCTAAATGCTCTTCCACCATTTCACGGCCAAAAGCGTTTTTCGCACCTGCAGAACAGTAAAATTGTCCTTGTGGAGTTTGGTCTTTTGGAAAGCCTAAAGGCAAGTTAGTCTCAGGATCCCAAAGGAAGTATTCTTGTTCAAATCCAAACCAGAAGTCATTGTCATCATCATCAATAGTAGCTCTACCATTGGACTCGTGTGCAGTTCCGTCTGCATTAAGTACTTCTGTCATTACTAAATAACCGTTGTTTCTATCAGGATCTTGATAAATTGCAACTGGCTTTAACAAACAGTCTGAAGAACCTCCCTCAGCTTGTTGTGTTGAAGAACCGTCAAAAGACCACATCGGTGCGTCTTCTAATTTTCCGCTAAAATCATCAACGATTTTTGTTTTGCTACGTAGATTGGCAGTAGGCTTGTATCCGTCTAACCAAATATACTCTAACTTTGATTTGCTCATAAATTTAAATTTTCACTTTAGTGTTACAAAAATAAAATTTTGGCAAGAACCATCTAATTATCAGGGGGTAAATATTATTTTTGTGGATAAGTTTTGTTAAATACCAATTTTTGATAGGGGTAAATTTAAAATTCATCAAAAAATAGATTTAAAAACCCCGAAATTAAAAATCAATACATTTGAAACACGCTAAATCTACAACACCATGAATTCACTTAGAATCAAAGCATTAGAAAAGCTTGCATTAGACTCGACTCCAACGAATTTCTCTTCCAAGGATGAAGCAGATCTGTTCGGAAAAAATGTCTTTGGTCAAAAGATGATGGAGCGTTACCTGAGTCAACAAGCCTATGCGGAATTGAAACAAGTTCTGTTTAAAAGAACCAAAATAAACAGGGCTTTAGCAGATCAAATTGCAGCCTCAATGAAGTCGTGGGCTTTGGAAATAGGAGCGACACATTACACGCACTGGTTTCAGCCTTTGAGTGGAAATACAGCAGAAAAACACGAATCTTTTTTTGATTTAAATGCCCAAGGGGAAACCATTGCCAGGTTTGATGGAAGTCATTTGGTTCAGCAAGAGCCTGACCCTTCTTTGTTTCCAAGCAAAGGGGTGCGCAATACTTTCGAGGCTAGGGGATACACCAGTTGGGATCCCAACTCTCCTGCATTTATTTATGAAGGTACGCTATGCATTCCAACAACTTTTGTGTCCTATACAGGAGAGGCTTTGGATTACAAAACCCCGCTATTGCGGTCTATAAAGGCTTTGGACAATAGCGCTACTGAAATTTGTAAATACTTTGATAAAAACGTAAATAAGGTAAAAATCACCCTAGGGTGGGAGCAAGAATACTTTGTAGTAGACCGTGCATTAATGCTTACCCGTCCCGATTTAACCCTAACCGGAAGAACGCTATTGGGGCATGAGCCCTCAAAGCGAAAGCAACTGAAAAGTCAATATTTCGGTTCCATCCCTCAGCGGGTTTTAAATTTCTTAAAAGACCTAGAGCACGCCTGTTTACTCCTTGGAATTCCGCTAAAAACGCGACACAACGAAGTAGCCCCTGCTCAATTTGAATTGGCGCCTATTTTTGAAGAGATAAACCTTTCCGTAGACCACAATGCGCTATTAATGGATGTAATGCATAAGGTAGCCGAAAAACACAACCTACAGGTGCTGATGCACGAAAAGCCCTTTAAGGGCATCAACGGATCCAGCAAACACAACAACTGGTCGATAGAGAATAGTGCTGGAGTCAATTTGTTGAGTCCTGGTAAAACGCCTATGGCAAACTTGCAGTTTTTAACTTTTTTCATCAACACCATTGCAGCTGTTTTAAAACATCAATCCCTTTTACAGGCAGCAATTATGACTGCGGGGAATGATTTAAGATTAGGAGACAATGAGGCGCCCCCTTCAATTTTGTCCGTTTACATAGGACATCAATTGACAGAGGTTTTGAACATCCTTGCACAGGTATCCAAAGGGAAGTTATCCCCACAAGAAAAAACAGATTTAAAATTGAATGTGTTGGGAAAAATACCTCAAGTATTATTGGATAACACAGACAGCAACAGGACTTCTCCTTTTGCCTTTACTGGCAATAAGTTTGAATTTAGAGCGGTAGGTTCTAACGGGAATTGCGCACAGCCCATGACCGCATTGAACGCCATAGTCGCAGAACAACTTACGGCATTTAAACAACGGGTAGACGGGCTTTTAGAAAACGATGCTAAAATGAAAAAGGATGATGCTATTTTTAATGAGTTACGCGATGTCATCAAATCAGTTTCTTCCATTTTATACGAAGGGGATTCCAATTCCCCTACCTGGCAAAAAGAGGCAAAAAAGAGAGGCTTATCGCTTGTAACCAACACGCCTAGTGCTTTGTTGGCGTATAAAGAAGAAAAGGTTGTGTCGCTTTTTTCAGCATTGTCCATTTTAAACCCCAATGAAGTGCAATTGCGCTACACCATTGATTTAGAAAAATATGCGACAAGCCTCCAGATAGAATCACGAACGTTAGGGGATATTGTGCGAAATCACATCATCCCAACAGCGATTTCTTATCAAAACACCTTGCTTGAAAATGTACGGGGATTAAAAGAAATCTATGGAAAAGAGTACCTGGATTATGCGCAAGATCAGGTCAATTTATTGGAACGTGTCTCGGGGCATATTTCGCATTTAAACACGGCTGTTTTGGACATGATTGTCGCCCGTAAAAAAGCAAATGAAAAAGAAGATCCGCAGGATAAGGCAACGGATTTTCAGCAAAAAGTTCTTCCTTTTTTTGAGCAGATACGCTATCATACAGACAAATTAGAATTGTTGGTGGATAATGCCTTATGGCCTTTGGCCAAATACCGTGAATTACTGTTTTCAAAATAATTGTTATGGGAGACAACCGCTCTGTAAAATTGAATTATTTTTGTCAAAATTTCCTCTATGAGTTCAGCAACCAATGATCGATATCGTCAACGCGGCGTTTCAGCGCAAAAAGAAGATGTTCACAAGGCGATCAAAAACATCGATAAAGGATTGTTTCCAAAGGCTTTTTGTAAAATCACCCCAGATCATTTAACCGGAAGTGAAGAACACTGTATTGTAATGCATGCAGACGGAGCAGGGACAAAATCTTCTTTGGCTTACGCTTACTGGAAAGAAACCGGAGATATTTCCGTTTGGAAAGGCATTGCTCAAGACGCTTTGATCATGAATATTGACGATCTTTTGTGCGTAGGGGCTACCGATAATATTTTGTTGTCGTCTACCATAGGTAGAAACAAAGCCAGGATTCCTGCAGAAGTTTTATCGGCCATCATCAATGGGACAGAAGAATTGATTGAGGATCTAGCAAAATTTGGTGTAGCGATAAAAAGTACAGGTGGAGAAACCGCAGATGTTGGCGACCTTGTTCAGACCATTATTGTCGATTCTACAGTTACAGCGCGCATGAAAAGGTCAGATGTGATAGACAACGCTAGAATTCAAGCAGGAGATGTGATTGTGGGCTTGGCCTCATTCGGACAAGCAAAATATGAAACGACTTACAATGGGGGCATGGGGAGCAATGGTCTTACTTCGGCGCGTCACGATGTGTTTCATAAAAGCTTGATGAAAAAATACCCCGAAACTTTCGATGCCTCAGTCCCCGAGGATTTGATTTATTCAGGCTCCAAACAACTGACAGATGCCGTAGAAGGGAGTCCTTTGGATGCTGGGAAATTGGTTTTGTCACCTACACGAACCTATGCACCGATTGTAAAGCAAATTTTTGAAGAATTGAACCGAGATCACATTCACGGAATGGTCCACTGCAGTGGAGGTGCACAGACCAAAATCCTTCACTTTATAGATCAATTACACGTTGTTAAAGACAACCTTTTTGAGATCCCTCCTTTGTTTAAGTTGATACAAGAAGAATCACAAACCGGATGGAAAGAAATGTACGAAGTTTTCAATATGGGGCATCGTTTGGAATTTTATGTACCGGAAAACCTCGCTTCAAAAATCATCGCCATTTCGGCTTCTTTTGATGTTCCCGCTAAAATTATCGGTAGGGTAGCGTCTTCCACTGAAAAAAAATTAACCCTCACCTCCGAAAAAGGAACCTTTTTTTACCCTTAACTGTCTGGCTTCTATGTAGTTTTTATTTAATATATTTATAATAAAAAACTATGTACAAGAAAATTAACTTGGCAGGAAGCCTGTTGTTCCTGCTGTTCGTCCTTGGGGCGTGCTCAAAAGACGAGGGAGGCGATACAAATCCACCTACAACAACACCCACAGCGGTGACCATCACCGCTTCAGATTTCTCCGTTACAGTTGCAGAAAACATGGCCCAAGGTGCAAGTATAGGAACAGTTCAGGCCAGTGCCTCTTCTGGGTCAGTGAGTTATGCTATCGTAAGTCAAAGTGTAACGGGTGCAGTTGCTATTGATGCAACAACTGGCGCAATAACAGTCGGTGATCCTGCTGCTTTTGATTACGAAGCCCAAACTACGCTAACCGCTACTGTTAGAATCACGGCAGGGACAACTACAGAAGAAATAACAATTACCATTACATTAACGGATGTAGCTGAGGTAGACGTATCTCAATTAACGTTATGGCAAGGCGCATCGATGAGCTTTACCAAAGAAGATGGTGCGGATCACCAACAAGAGGCCAATCAAGATAGAATTACAGACAATGTGTGGATTACACGTGCTTCTAATGGACAATTGTTTAATATTTTCTCTGAAGTAAGTGCAAGTTCTTCTTCCAGTCCTGCCGATACGGAATGGGCAAGGGGGACGTTTGATGACATCGCGAGTCTTACTTTCCAGCCTTTTCGTGAAGCCACCGGAGGGAAACCAAAAAATGCTGTTGGTCAAACCTTTGTGGTGCATTTAATCACGGATGATGTTTACCTTGAACTTCAACTTACTTCTTGGTCCACCGGGAAGCAAGGTGGATTTGCGTACAACCGAACAACCGAACAATAAATGCGCAACTCTATTTTACTTTTCTTTTTATTTGGAGCTTTAGCCAATGTAAATGCTCAAATTTTTGAGTCCGACTGGGAGCATGCGATAGAAAGAGCAAAAGAAGAAAGCAAACCTCTAGTGTTGGTTTTCTCAGGCTCTGATTGGTGCATTCCATGCATTAAGTTGGAGCGAGAAGTTTGGGAAAATGAGTTTTTTAAAGCGCATGCAATGAAAAACTATGTTCTTTACAGGGCTGATTTTCCAAAACGGAAAAAGAATCAGTTGCCCCAAAATTTAAAAGTACAGCATCAAGCATTGGCAGAGGAGTACAATCCTCAAGGGTATTTTCCTTATGTCGTTGTATTGGATGCCAACCTGAATGTCAATGGGGTTTTTGGTTATGAAAAAAAAGAAGTAGAACACTATATCAAGCAGATAGATGGACGTTAGACTTTTGTTGGTTTTTGGTGTTTTTTCTCTTTTTTCTTTTGGACAAAAAAACTTTTCAACATCCTTTGACCGGATGGGGTCAGCTTTTGAGATTACGCTTGTAGCAGAAGACAGCATTCAAGCAGAAAAATGGTTGAACCAAGGGATTCAGGAGATCACCCGAATAGAGGCTTTGATTTCATCTTGGGATACAAAATCCCAAACCAGTAAGATCAATGCAAACGCCGGAATCGGTCCAGTAGAGGTGAATCAAGAATTGTTTCAGCTCATCAAAAGAAGCCTGGTAATTTCACAGCAAACCGATGGTGCATTTGACATCAGCTATGCGGCGGCTGACAAAGTTTGGACTTTTGATGGAAGGGCTTCTGTATGGCCAGCAGAGGGCGTTTTGGAAAAAGCATTGGAGCGAATTGGGTACCAAAAAATCGTATTGGATCCTGCCACTTCTAGCGTGTATTTAGAACAACGCGGAATGAAAATTGGTTTTGGTGCGATCGGAAAGGGATATGCCGCTGACCGAGTAAAAGCGATTTTAAAAGCGCAGGGTGTATCGGCTGGTCTTGTCAATGCTTCTGGAGACATGCAGGCCTGGGGGGTACAAGCCGATGGAAAACCATGGACCGTGGGCATAGTCAATCCAATGGATAAACAAAAGGTGTTTTCGTGGTTTGATCTTCAAGAAAAGGCTGTTGTAACCTCTGGAGATTATGAGCGTTTTATTACCATTGATGGAATTCGCTACGGGCATATTGTAGATCCAAGAACGGCCAAACCAGCAAAGGGCATTATTAGTGCCACAGTATTTGCCCCCAAGGCAGAATTAGCAGATGCTTTGGCGACTTCTATTTTTGTTTTAGGCAAAGAAAACGGCTTATTTTTAATCGATCAATTGCCTGAAGTAGAAGCCCTTTTAATTGAAGATGACGGCACTATGGTCGCGTCAAAAAACATAAAGCTTTCTCCCTATGAATAAACGCGTACTCTTTTGTTTGATGCTCTTTTTAGCCCAGAGTTGTATTGCGGTTAAAAGCTATGATAAAGTCTATATAAACGACGCCGATATGCAGTTGAAAAACTGTATTGCAGAACGTTTCGAAACAAATTTTCAAATCTACCGTGAAGCTGCTGCAGGCGCTAACGGTGGAAAAACGGGTGGGGGTTGTGGATGTAATTAAGCGTTTATTTGTTGTTTGCTTTGTGGTTTTCTCCACACAACTGATCGCCCAGGAAAAAGACAGCTTAACGCTTTATCAGAAAAAAGTGCTGTCCAATGTTGAGGTCGATTTTTTGATGAGCTATTACGAACAATCTGGAACTCATGCTGCTGTAACCGGTGGCCTAGGCAATGAATACCTGACCAATTATGCGCCCACGGTGGTGGTGCGTGTTCCCTTGAATACAGACGATGTGTTAACGGCAGACGTAGGAATTTCTGCCTACACTTCTGCAAGTTCAAGCAATGGAAACCCATTCAATCAAACCGGGGCTTCTGCAGCCTACGGGAATGAAGTTCCTCGAGGAAGAGGGAACAGTGGTGAGCCAACGGGTTCTCCGTGGGTGGCTTCTACAGGAGCATCCAGAAAAGACATCCTTCACAGTTTAAATTTTTCATACGCCCATGCCAGTCAAGATAGAAATCAAGTCAGCACTGTAAATGTTGGTGGGTCGTTTGAATACGATTATGAGTCCTTGGGACTGGGGCTTGGTTTTGCTCAATTGTGGAATGAAAAAAATACAGAGCTCTCCATGGGGGTTCA
>CBFIJA010000041.1:0-15045 GCA_965662875.1 Candidatus Arcticimaribacter sp. | reverse complement strand
CAATTTGTGTTATGTGGGTGGGGGTGGAGAGTTGGCGTATTGGATGCAGCTAAAATCTACGTTTCTGGAACATCAGGTTCCTTTTCCGATACTTTTATTGCGAAATTCAGCCGTTCTTATTCGTGAGAAGGAGCAAAATAAGATCCAAAAACTAAATGTGACTCCGTTAGATTTATTTTTAAAGAAAAGCAGTTTGATCAACAAAAAGGTCAGACAAATCAGCAATATAGATTTAGACCTTTCAAAATTCAAGGCTCAACTGGAGGTTCAGTTCACCCATTTGGAGGGTTTAATACAACAAACAGATGCTTCTTTTGAAGGTGCTGTAGCGGCACAAAAAAAGAAGCAATTCAAGGGTATTGATCGTTTAGAAGCTCGACTTTTACATGCTCAAAAGCGAAAATTATCCGATCATGTGGAGCGCTTAGCAACACTACATAATCTGATTTTTCCAAACGGTTCCTTGCAAGAAAGGACCCAGAATTTCTCTGAATTTTACGTCGACTACGGTGAAGATTTAATTCCACAAATTCAAGATGCGTTGGACCCGTTGCAGCAAGATTTTGCCTGGGTTATTTTGAAATAAAACAATGTATTTTTTCAAAATTGACTGCTTCAATAGCCTATAATAATTGTATTTTTGCGCATGCAAGATAAAGTACTCATTCTCGATTTTGGTTCTCAGTACACACAGCTTATCGCCAGACGTGTTCGAGAGCTTTTTATTTATTGTGAAATTCACCCTTACAACAACTCACCAGAAAACATAGACCAATACAAGGCTGTGATTTTATCGGGTTCACCATTTTCTGTTCGTTCAGAAGATGCGCCACACCCAGATCTATCTAAGATAAAAGGTAAAGTACCCCTGTTGGGTGTATGTTATGGTGCTCAATACTTGGCCCATTTCTTCGGCGGTAAGGTAAGTCCTTCGGCTACCCGCGAATACGGGAGAGCAAATCTTGCGGAAATTCAGTCCAACGATAACCCCTTATTTGATAAAATAGAAGTAGGCAGCCAAGTATGGATGAGTCATAGCGATACAATCAAAGATCTTCCTACAGGAGCCAGCTGCATCGCCAGTACGGCAGACGTAAAAAATGCTGCGTACAGCATTGCAGGAGAAACAACTTTTGCCATCCAGTTTCATCCAGAGGTATACCATTCTACGGATGGGAAACAATTGCTGGAAAACTTTTTAGTGCATATCGCAGGAGTAAACCAAGATTGGACGCCCGATTCTTTTGTTTCCATGACTCTGGAAAACATAAAAGCACAAGTGGGTGCAGAAAAAGTAATTTTAGGTCTTTCAGGGGGGGTAGATTCTACTGTTGCAGCCGTATTATTGCACCAAGCCATTGGAGACCAACTGACCTGTATTTTTGTCAATAACGGTTTGTTGCGTAAAAATGAGTTCGCCAGTGTTTTAGATCAATACAAGGGCATGGGTTTAAACGTCAAAGGAGTAGATTCAAGCCGCTATTTCCTGGAAAAATTAGCCGGAATAAGTGACCCAGAAAAGAAACGAAAAGTTATCGGTAATGCTTTCATCGATGTGTTTGATGAAGAAGCCAAACAAATAGAAGGTGCAGCTTGGTTAGCGCAAGGAACGATCTATCCTGATGTAATTGAATCCATCTCAGTAAATGGTCCATCCGCTACGATAAAATCACATCACAATGTCGGAGGACTTCCCGATTTCATGAAGTTAAAAGTCATTGAGCCTTTACGTATGTTGTTTAAAGATGAGGTAAGACGTGTAGGGAAAAGTTTGGGTATTGATCCCGAGTTACTTGGACGCCATCCCTTCCCAGGACCGGGCTTAGCCATTCGGATTCTTGGGGACATTACTGCTGAAAAAGTATCCATGTTACAAGAAGTTGACGCGATCTTTATTCAAGGGTTAAAAGACAATAACTTGTACGATCAGGTATGGCAAGCCGGAGCTATTTTGTTGCCAGTAAATAGTGTAGGGGTTATGGGAGATGAACGCACCTATGAGAAGTGTGTTGCCCTTCGTGCGGTAACATCTACAGACGGTATGACCGCAGATTGGGTGGATTTGCCGTATGCTTTTTTGCAAAAAACATCCAATGACATCATAAACAAAGTAAAAGGAGTCAATCGTGTGGTGTACGACATCAGTTCAAAACCACCGGCCACGATTGAATGGGAATGATTTTTGACTATATTGTAGCATGCGTATAACGATTTTCGCTTTATTATTTTTTCTCCTATCTGCTTCTGGGGTATACGGTCAATATGAACCGGTTCGCTTTGTTATCCACAAGGTAAAAAAGAAAGAAACCCTTTATGGTTTGTCACGTCAATACAATGTAACCTTAGACCAAATCAAACAATACAACCCTTTGGTGGAAAAAATGGGGTTAAAGCGAAAGATGAAAATTCGGATTCCTGTTTTTCCAAAAAAGGCAGTACCGCAGCCAGTAGCTTTGGATGAATCTTTAATGCGGTATTTGGTGCAAGCCAAAGAAACCAAATGGCGTTTGGCCTACCGATATGGGGTTACGATTCAAGAATTAGAAGCTTTGAACCCGCAAATAAAAGAGGGCTTGAAAGTAGGACAGGAAATTGTAGTTCCCAAAAAATCAAAAGAAGAAACGCTAGCGCTTGAAGAAGATTTTAATTACTACAAGGTAAAGCCAAAAGAAGGGTTTTATCGATTGGAAAAAAAGCTTGGCGTAACACAAGCGGATCTTATTCTATTAAATCCAAGTTTGGAGCAAACAGGACTTCAAGAAGGAATGGTTTTAAAGATTTCTCCAAAAAATACAGGCAATCTAAATGTTGAAGAAAATTTATTGGTAGAGAAAGTCAATCTTATGGATTCTCTTTACCAAAAAAAGGAATTGGAGTTGGTGTTTATGTTGCCCTTCAAAGCCAACACAATTGAATTTGATTCTATCGCAAAAACCAAAGCGCTATTGCAAGAACGCAATTTGCATACCATTGCTCTGGATTTCTACATGGGTGCGTTATTGGCCATTCAAAAAGCTGATTCTTTGGGGATTAAAACCAAATCTGTGGTTTACGATACAGAAAACAACAAGCAGACGTTGCTGAAAATTACAAATGAGCATGATTTTAGCGCTAGCGATGCCATCATAGGACCCCTAATTCCTTCTAATTTTGATTTTGTCTCCGAGAAAATTTCAGGAAATACACCTGTGGTGAACCCGCTGTCTTCAAAAGAAGTAAACAGAAATCCCAACGTATACCAGACGGTAGTTCCAAGCAGATTGAAACAAGAAAGAATGTTGAATTATCTCAATACCGTTATAGATAGTACTCAAAATGTATTGATTATTGCAGATACATTAAACACAAAACAGGGGGATGCTCTTGTGGAACGCTTTCCTTTAGCGCAAAGAATTTTTCAAGAGGAGGGCGGTTATATAGTCCCGGATGTAGTGGATTCTTTGGTCGTAGATTCCCTCCCGAATAAAGTGATCTTTGAAACTCAAAATTTGGGATTTTCGGTGAGCGTTACTTCCATGTTAAATGCACAGAAAACAAAAGGAAAAGATGTTCAGCTTTTTACAACCCTAAAAACGGGCATTTACGACGATAAAAATATTTCAAGAAAGCATTTGGGAAATCTTGGTTTTACCTACGCACACGAAACCTTCCCACAAACCCATAAAGAAGCCTTGGCTTTTAAAGCGGCATTTCAAGAAACTTTTGGAGATTTTCCATCAAAAGAATCTACCCGAGGCTATGATGTGACGCTTGATTTAATCTTGCGGTTAGCATATAAAGAAAAAATACTCCAGGATCCCCCAATAGAAACAGATCAAGTAGAGAGTAGATTCTTCTACCAAACGAGCCCTTCTGGTGGGGTTGAAAATGCGGGATTATATATGCTCCAGCATCAAGGCTACACCATATTTGAGCTCAAGAATTAATTTTAAAGACCCCTAGAAAGCAAAATAGTTTTTGTAATTTTGAATCCGGTGGAATCGAACTTAACGCAATAAAACCGGATGTCACAAACCAAATATATATTTGTTACTGGTGGGGTAACCTCATCATTAGGGAAAGGGATCATTGCAGCCTCGTTGGCAAAACTATTACAGGCGCAAAATTACCGAGTTACCATTCAAAAATTTGATCCGTATATCAACGTAGATCCGGGTACACTAAATCCCTATGAGCACGGCGAGTGTTATGTGACAGATGATGGGGCTGAAACCGATCTTGATTTAGGGCATTATGAGCGTTTTTTAAATGTAAAAACTTCACAAGCCAATAACGTTACCACTGGGCGCGTTTATCAAAGTGTTATTGAAAAAGAGCGTCGTGGCGAATTCCTCGGAAAAACTGTCCAAGTCGTTCCCCACATCACCAACGAAATAAAAGAACGCATGCTTCTTTTGGGGGAGTCAGGTGATTTTGATATTATCATTACTGAAATTGGAGGACCCGTTGGGGATATAGAGTCTTTGCCCTATATAGAATCAGTTCGCCAGTTGATATGGGATTTAGGAGATGAAAATGCAATGGTCATTCACTTGACTTTGGTGCCATATTTATCGGCCGCAGGAGAATTAAAAACAAAGCCAACCCAACACTCTGTTAAAACCTTAATGGAAAGTGGTGTTAAAGCAAATGTACTGGTCTGTAGAACAGAGCATCAGATTTCTGACGACATTAAACGAAAGTTGGCACTCTTCTGCAATGTAAGACCGGAAGCCATTATCCAATCCATAGATGCAGATACAATTTATGACGTTCCTCTTTTGATGAAAGAAGAAGGTTTGGATCAGGTGGTGTTGAAAACACTTAATCTTGACGCAAACAAAGCATCTGATTTAGAAAAATGGGAAGCTTTTTTAAAGAAATACAAAAATCCAAAACACACGCTATCCATCGGACTGATTGGAAAGTATGTGGAATTGCAGGATTCTTATAAATCCATTTTAGAAGCCATTGATCACGCCGGAGCCGAAAATGAGGCTAAAGTCACAGTGCATTCGATACACTCAGAGCACTTAAGTGCTGAAGATGTGGAAGAAAAGTTAAATGGCTTAGATGGAGTGCTTGTAGCTCCAGGTTTTGGAGAGAGAGGAATCGAAGGGAAAATAGAGGCGATACGTTATGCCAGAGAAAATAAAATCCCATTTTTTGGAATTTGTTTGGGCATGCAGATGGCTGTTATAGAACATTCAAGAAACGTCTTAGGCTTGTCAAATGCCAATTCCATAGAAATGAATCCGGATTGTTCAGATCCTGTTATTTCACTTATGGAAGATCAAAAAGAAGTTACACACAAAGGCGGTACTATGCGATTAGGCGCTTGGAAGTGTGATTTATTGTCCGACAGTATTGTTTCTGATGTCTATGGAAAACAAACCATAGAAGAACGTCATAGACACCGTTTTGAATTGAACAATGATTACAAGTCAGTGTTAGAAAAATCTGGACTTATCCCGACGGGAATCAATCCAGACACGGGTTTGGTTGAGATCGTTGAAAACAAAGAGCATCCCTGGTTTGTTGGGGTGCAATACCACCCAGAATACAGAAGTACAGTGCTGAATCCACATCCTTTATTTGTGGCATTTATTTCAGCTGCCTTACAACATAAAAAATAAAAACATTTACCTAGCGATCCTACACTATGGAAGAAAAAAAATTTGACCCTTATCAGTTTATTGGATTTATTTTGATTGCGCTGATCTTGACATGGATGCTGTACAATCAACAACCAGTAGAAGAACCAGTAGAAGCTCCACAAGAATCCGAAGCAGTGACATCCCCCCCAGTAGTTGCAGCCGTTGTATCAGATTCGATTCAGCAATTGAAATATGAAACTTCTTATGGAGATTTTGCACGTTTAGCCCAGCCCAATGGCCAAAAAGATGTGGTTTTGGAAAACGAAGACTTGTATGTTCTTGTAGACCCACACGGTGCACAATTGAAAGAAGTAAAGCTTAAAAACTTTACAGAATATCAAGGGAATCCTTTGTATTTGGTCAAGGAAAATCAAAATATAAATTATCAATTTACAACCCTTGATGGGAGAACATTAAATTCCCAAGATTTATATTTCACCCCTTCGGTGGTTCAGAAGGACGGCAAAACACAGTTGAGTTTGAAAGCACAGTTGGGTCCACAACAGTTTTTTGCTTTTGTATATGCATTGGATGCCAAGGGGTATATGATGGAATTTTCCATTCAATCTCAGGGTTTATCCAGTCAAGTAAACAATAGACTGCCCCAGCGATTTTCATGGGATTTGGATGCTTTTCGAAACTCGCGAAGTATAGAATATGAAAATAGATATACTGAATTGACCTATGCCTATGCAGAGGATAAAGTAAATAACTTATCGTTAAGCGGATCAGATGAAGAGGTTGAAAACAGCGTGCGTTGGATTGGCTATAAACAGCACTTTTTTAGTTCAATATTGATTCCGAATCGTGCCTTCGATACGGTAGAATTTGCTTCAGAAAATCTCGTCGATGAGATCGCTTTAGAAGAGCGTTTTACCAAAAGGTACAGCAGTAGCTTTGAACTCAAACCTTCAGGAGATTTTACAGAAACATACCAGTGGTATTTTGGTCCAACAGAATACAAAACCTTGATCACCTATGAGGCCGGTATAGAAGAAATTGTAGATTTTGGTTGGGGTATCTTTGGGTGGATCAACCGTTCTATATTTACCCCTTTATTTAATTTTTTAAGTTCCTTTTTGCCGTATGGTATTGCCATCATTGTGATGACCATTTTAGTGCGTTTGGTAATGTCGCCTGTTACGTACAAATCGTATTTATCACAAATAAAGATGAAGGTTTTAAAACCTGAGGTAGATGAAATTAATGCGAAGCACAAAGACGATGCAGTGAAACGCCAGCAAGAAGTAATGGCGCTTTATAGCAAGGCTGGAGCAAACCCCATGTCGGGGTGTTTGCCTGCATTGCTGCAATTGCCTGTATTTTATGCTTTATTTAGCTTTTTCCCGGTGGCTTTTGCCCTTCGACAAAAGAGCTTTTTATGGGCAGATGATTTGTCTTCCTACGATTCTGTTTTGGCCCTTCCCTTTTCGATTCCTTTTTATGGGGATCACGTAAGTCTGTTCCCTATTTTAGCGTCTATAGCAATCTTTATTTATACCATGATGACGGCTGGGCAACAACAAGCACCCCAACAACCGGGAATGCCGAACATGAAAATCATCATGTATTTAATGCCGTTGATGATGTTGTTTTTCTTTAACAACTATGCAAGTGGGTTGAGTTTGTATTACTTTATTTCTAATTTATTGACCATTGCTTTAATGTTGGTGATCAAGAACTTTATTGTAGATGAAAATAAGATTCACTTACAGTTAGAGGAAAACAAAAAGAAACCCAAGAAAGCTGGAGGCTTTACGGCGCGTTTACAGAAAGCTATGGATGAGGCTGAAAAGCAGCAACGTACAAAACAAAAACGCAAGCGTTAAGCGTTAGCAATTCCCTTTTACTCCGTACCTTTGCACCATGGCAAAAACCGTTGTTGTAGGTCTTTCTGGGGGTGTAGATTCTAGTGTAGCTGCTTACCTTTTAAAACAAGAAGGGTATAATGTGATTGGGCTATTCATGAAGAATTGGCACGATGAAAGCGTTACCATTTCTGCAGAATGTCCTTGGCTGGAAGACAGCAACGATGCCATGATAGTGGCAGAAAAACTTGGAATTCCATTTCAAACAGTTGATTTAAGTGAGGACTATAAGGCCCGTATTGTAGATTATATGTTTGAGGAGTACCAAAATGGAAGAACCCCCAATCCGGATGTCCTCTGTAATCGAGAAATCAAATTTGATGTGTTTTTAGACATTGCTCTTTCTCTGGGTGCGGATTATGTCGCGACGGGACATTATTGTCAAAAAGGGGAGCGTGAAGTAGATGGTAAGCCTATGTATCGTCTCCTTGCGGGAGCAGATTCAAATAAAGATCAGTCGTATTTTTTATGTCAGGTTACACAACAGCAGCTGGGCAGGGTGCTCTTTCCGATAGGTCATCTACAGAAAAGTGAAGTCCGTGAAATTGCTGCAGCACAAGATTTAATTACTGCAAATAAAAAAGATTCGCAAGGTTTGTGTTTTATCGGTAAGGTGCGTTTGCCGGATTTTCTGCAGCAGAAATTGCAGCCTAAGAAAGGAGACATTATTGAGGTTCCGTATGATGCAGCTCATTATTCAAAATCCCTTGCTGAAACGGCCAGTTTAGAAGAAACCTTGCATTTCCATAGTGAGAAAACCCGATACACTCCAGAAGATGGAGAGGTGAAAGGGATTCATGACGGAGCTCATTTTTTCACCAAAGGACAACGAAAAGGATTAGGAGTAGGCGGTACTGTAGAGCCTTTGTTTGTTTTGGATACAGATGTAAACGATAATATCATTTATACAGGCCAGGGCAAAGCGCATCCAGGCCTTTACCGTAGGGGGTTGAAAGTGCTTCCGAAGGACATTCATTGGTTAAGAACAGATAAATGTCTTGCGCTTAATGCGTCATTAGTCGTTCAGGCTCGGATACGCTATAGACAACCGTTAGAAAAGGCTGTTTTGTATCGTCAAGCTGAAGGCTTATACGTACTTTTTGATTCCCCGCAGTCTGCCATTGCAGAGGGACAATTTGTAGCTTGGTACCACGAAAATGAACTCTTAGGTTCTGGTGTAATTAGCTAGGCGCTTACTTCTGCTTTTTTCGGTGCCAAAGCACTAAAATCCAATTCTATTTGATTGCGGAGAATGTCTTCAAAATTCTCTTGCTTGCGAATCAGATGCGCTTTTTTGTTCAGCCATAAAACTTCTGCAGGGCGAAATCTAGAATTATAATTACTGGCCATGGTTTGGCAATACGCACCGGCATTTTTAAAGGCTAGAATGTCTCCTTCACTGATTTCGCTTATTTTTCGGTTGCTGCCAAAAGTATCCGTTTCGCAGATGTATCCAACAACAGAATAAAAACGTTCGCGCCCCTTTGGATTGCTTATGTTAACAATTTCGTGGTGAGAACCGTATAACATTGGACGGATCAAGTGATTGAATCCGCTATCTACCTGAGCAAATACAGTAGAAGTGGTTTGTTTTACCACATTTACTTTGGTTAAAAAATAACCGGCTTCGCTCACTAAAAACTTTCCGGGTTCAAAAGCCAAGGTAAGATTTCTGCCGTATTCTTTACAAAAGGCATTGAATTTTAAAGTAAGTTTTTCGCCCAATTCTTCAATATTGGTCTCAATGTCACCTGGTTTGTAGGGTACCTTAAAACCAGATCCGAAATCAATGAATTCAAGATCCTTGAAATTTTTTGCCGTTTCAAATAAGATTTCAGTGGCATGAAGAAAAACATCAATGTCTAGGATGTCACTTCCTGTATGCATATGAATCCCATTGATACACATTTTTGTGTTTTCAGTAATGCGGAGTAAATGCGGAATTTGATGAATTGAAATTCCAAATTTAGAGTCGATGTGCCCAACGGAAATATTGCTATTTCCTCCCGCCATAACGTGAGGATTGATACGAATACATACCGGTACCTCTGGATATTTACTGCCAAACTGTTCTAGGATAGAAAGATTATCAATGTTTATTTGCACTCCCTTTTGCGCTACCTTTTCGATTTCTTGCAACGACACTCCGTTTGGGGTAAAGATGATGGTGCTAGGGTCAAATCCTGCTTTTAGTCCCAGCTCCACTTCTTGGATGGAAACGGTGTCCAATCCTGCGCCCAAGTGTTGTATGTATTTTAATACAGAAAGATTTGAAAGTGCTTTTGTTGCATAATGCAAACGCAAGTGATTTACCCCGTTAAACGCTTTTGTTAAACGTTGATATTGACTTTGGATTTTTTCCGCATCATATACATAAACTGGACCTTGTGCCTGTTGCGCAATCGAAAGTAAATCTGCATTTTTCATCTAAAATATTTTTTCAAAAATACTATCTAATAATGAGATTCCTAGAGATGCGTACGAATAAATTAAAAATATCAAATAATGTTATAATTGCAACAAAATTACACCCCTTCTAAAGTGATCAAGAATGCTTTTACTTTATTACTTTTGTGATGGATTTAATAAAAGACCAAATGAATTTACACGAATATCAAGGAAAAGAAATTTTAGCAAGTTTTGGTGTGGGTATCCAAAGAGGTATCGTAGCGCAAACTGCAGAAGAAGCAGTTTCAGCAGCAAAACAACTTACAGACGAAACGGGGACTGGATGGCATGTGATTAAAGCACAAGTTCATGCAGGTGGCCGTGGAAAAGGTGGGGGTGTTAAACTTGCCAAAAACCTTGAGGAAGTAAATACTATCGCAGATGCTATTATTGGCATGCAGTTGGTGACTCCGCAAACTTCTGCTGAAGGAAAAAAAGTCCATCAAGTTTTGGTTGCCGAAGACGTGTATTACCCTGGAGAATCTGAACCTTCAGAATTCTATGTGTCGGTGTTGTTGAATCGCGCAACGGGAAGAAATATGATCATGTATTCTACTGAAGGAGGTATGGACATCGAAACGGTTGCAGAGGAAACACCCCATTTGATTTTTACAGAGGAAGTTGATCCTGCTGTTGGATTGCAGGGTTTTCAAGCAAGAAAGGTGGCCTTTAACCTTGGACTTTCAGGCAAAGCGTTCAAAGAGATGACTAAATTTATTTCAGCGCTTTATACGGCTTATGTGGAATCAGATTCCTCACTTTTTGAGATCAACCCTGTATTAAAAACTTCTGACGATAGAGTAATTGCTGTTGATGCTAAAGTAACATTGGACGACAATGCCTTGTATCGCCATAAAGACTATGCTGCCTTACGCGATAAAAGAGAAGAAAACCCCATAGAAGTTGAGGCAGGAGAAGTAGGGCTTAATTACGTAGATCTAGACGGTAACGTTGGGTGTATGGTAAATGGAGCTGGATTGGCTATGGCAACCATGGATTTAATCAAGCAAGCAGGAGGTTCACCGGCTAACTTTTTGGATGTTGGAGGGACAGCGGATGCAGCTAGAGTTGAAACAGCGTTCCGAATCATTCTAAAAGATCCAGGGGTAGAAGCTATTTTGGTTAATATCTTTGGTGGAATCGTACGTTGTGATCGTGTAGCACAGGGAATTGTTGACGCATACAAAAACATGGGAGACGCTATAAAAGTGCCCATCATTGTGCGTTTACAAGGAACTAATGCAGACATCGCGAAAAAGCTCATCGATGAATCTGGCTTAAATGTTCTTTCTGCTACCGCTTTCCAAGAAGCAGCAGATAAAGTGCAGGAAGCGATCAAATAAGACAAATTGACAGAATAAATAGACTAAAAACCGTCAAAATGACACTTTATTTTCATTGGTATGCCTTTTGACTTGATCAAAGGGTATAACCTTAAAAAATATATGTTATGAGTTTAATTCGTTTTTCAAGTCCGGCTTTTCAGTCACGTTTTTTCGATTCTTTTATAGACCAACCCTGGTCTACTGATGATTTTCATAGAAGTACTTATCCTGCGGTGAATGTTCATGAAGAAGAAAAAGCCTTTACAATTGAATTGGCGGCACCCGGGAAAACCAAAAAAGATTTTGAAATTGAATTGGACAATGATGTCCTAACCCTCTCTTCAACACAAGCTTCTGAAAAAGAAGAAAATAATGGTCTTTTAAAACAAAAAGAATTTTATTACGGGGCTTTCCAAAGAAAATTCACCCTTCCCGACAGTATAGATGTTGCGAAGATAAAGGGACAGTATTTGCACGGTATACTTCGTGTGACATTGCCAAAGAAAAAAGAGGCATTGCCTCAACCAACAAAAAGAATTGCTATTGAATAAGGAATTAATTATTTGTTTTTGTTGGAATCGGCTCCCTTGGGAGCCGATTTTTATTTCATAATCTGGGGGAGGTGGTCCGAGGCGTAAAAAGTTTTGAAAGAACTTTATAAACGGAAAGTTAGACCTATAAATCGAGTTTTTAATGTTCCTTCTTTTGTGTATTTTTAAGAAACTTTAATTGCGATGAAAAATTTACATTATTGCTTTTGTCTCTTCTTTCTTTTTTCGACGCTGCTTTTAGCACAGGGTCGCCAATTGCCAGTAGACACTTTGGTTGTTACCAACCATAAAACCACCATAAAAGGTGCGTCTATCACCTACCGTGCAGAAACAGGTACACAACCTGTATGGAATAAAAAAGGACAACCTATAGCCTCACTTTTTTATACCTATTACAAAAGAACCAATGTGAATAACAGTAGTCATCGTCCCTTGATATTTTCATTCAATGGCGGTCCGGGTTCTGCATCTGTTTGGATGCATGTTGCCTATACAGGTCCACGGGTGTTGAAAATTGATGAGGAGGGGTATCCTGTCCAACCCTATGGGTTTGAAGCCAACCCCTATTCTATTTTGGATGTAGCGGATATAGTGTACATCAACCCTGTAAATACAGGCTATTCTAGAAGGGTCGCCGTTGACGGGAAAATGCCAAAACGGGAACAGTTTTTTGGAATCAATGAGGACATAAAATATCTGGCCGAGTGGATGAATACATTCGTCAGTAGAAAAGAACGCTGGGAATCGCCAAAGTATTTAATTGGGGAAAGTTATGGCGGAACACGGGTGATGGGCTTATCGCTTGCTTTACAAAATCAACAATGGATGTATCTCAACGGGGTTATTATGGTTTCTCCAGCGGATTACAAAACTTTGCGTGTGGGTGGTCCAGTTTCGTCTGCACTGAATTTACCTTATTTTACGGCTGCTGCTTGGTACCATAAACAGTTGCCCTCAGATCTGCAGAAGCAAGATCTTTTGGAGGTTTTACCTTTTTCAGAGGACTTTGCCATTAACACCTTGATTCCAGCTTTGGCAAAAGGAGGATTTTTACCCCAGGAAGAAAAAAAGAAAATTGCAGCGAAAATGGCCTATTTTTCAGGCATAGATGCCGCCGTTATTTTACAGCATAATTTGGATGTACCCACACGATATTTTTGGAAAGAATTGCTTCGGCACGAAGGTAAAACGATAGGGCGTTTAGATTCACGCTATATAGGAATCGACAAAAGGGAAACGGGCGATGCTCCAGATTACAGTGCAGAATTAACGTCTTGGTTACATTCGTTTACACCAGCCATCAATCATTATATCCGAACAGAATTAAATTTCAAAACAGACATTAAGTACAATGTGTTTGGTACAGTGCGCCCTTGGAATAATGACAATGACAATACTCGAGATAATTTACGCCAGGCCATGGCACAAAATCCCTATTTAAATGTTCTGACCCAGTCGGGGTATTACGATGGGGCAACCACATATTTTGCGGCAAAATTCTCTCAATGGCAAATGGATCCCAGTGGTAAACTTCGTGATCGGTTTTCGTTTAAAGGATACCGTAGTGGACACATGATGTATTTAAGACGTGCAGACTTACAGCAAGCCAATGAAGATATACGCGCTTTTTTAGTGGCTTCAGACCCTAAAGGAAAGTCCGCGAAGTATTAATTTGTTGAAAAGGCTTTTATGGCTGTATTGGGTTCCATGATCGTGAAACCCTCCCAAAAGCTGGGGTCGTAGGCATTCCTTTTTTCAGGAACAAAACGTTTGTTTTCCTCGATTGCGTTGAATTCAGTTTCTGTCATTGGCACTTGGTCAAAAACGACTAAGGTGATTTGATTTCTTTGATTTAATTTAAAATGAATGTCTCCCTTTAGTTCATTTTGCTTTCGTCTACCGCGTACGAATTTATTTTTTTCTACCACTTTAAAAGGACGATCAATTCCCGTTTTAAAGGCGGTGTTTACAGTTAAATATTGGAGGTGATATTTCTGGTCGTCAAAGGTGTTGAACTTAACCTGTACACTTCTTTCATATAATTCAAATGACAGCCCAAAAAGAGAAAAGTCATTGAGAAGCTCAACGTTTTTAAAATCGATTTGTATTAAGGTAAAGTGATCAGCATCGATGTAAAGCGTTCCACTGTATTTTCCTTTTTTGTGCTGGGGCTTAAAGGCAATTTGATATACGGGGACATCCTCCATATAGGTGAAATTTACTACCTCGTAGTCATAGTGTTTGGACTTGTTTAAAATACTGATATCCAGTTTTTTTCTTTTCATAAAAGAAGAAAATATGCTTTTAAGTTGGTTGCGCCTTCCTCCGTAGAAACTTTCTTCTTCTGGGAACTTTTCCTCAGTTTGTTCTCCTTCTTTTTCTGCACCTGCTTTCTCTGCAAGGGCTGTACTGTCTTTTGGTTTTTCTATGACGTCTTTGCGATCGACTTTTGTGCTAAAAATCCCTGATTTAAATTTAAAATAAGAGTTCTCTTTTACTTGTTTATCCAGGACTGTTGTTATTTTTTGTTCGATTTGATCGTAGCCTTTTGCATTGGCAGTATCGGCCAGTTCAACGGCTCTTTTTAATGTTAATTTTTGATTTTCTTCGGACCAGTCGCCATACAGTTCTCCAAAGGATTCCGTGTGCCAGGCATCTTCTGTGGGAATACTCTTAAATAGTGAATCCCAGAATTTTTGATTGAATTCTTTTATGGAGCTTCGCTTTACTTCCAAGTCCCTTTGAACCCACTTTTGGTAAAACGATTCACGCATAAAAAAGGTTTTCTTATTCAAATCTAAATTGTACTTCGCTGCAATATTTTCTTTGGTCTTTTCAATGATTTCAAGGGCAGTCAAGTTATTTTGTGTGAGAATCACAGCATTCAATTCGATTTCTTTAGGCGCTAGATATACCAAAGAATCTGTGAATTTATTCACTTGAAAACTGAGGTCTTTGTACCCCATGCAAGAGATAAAGAGCGAATCTTTTTCAGTAAAGGCTAGGTCTTTAATCAATTTAAAATTCCCCTCTTCATTGGAAATGGTCGACTGATTAAAATTACTCAAAACGGTTGCGTAGGGGATGGCTTCTCCTGTAAGGCTGTCCAATAATTTTGTATTGATTTCTTGCCCTATGATCGTGGAGAAAAAGAAGAAATAAAAAATAAAGAGTACTCTCTTCATGCCTTTTGGGATTAGTCTAAAATTAGAATTTA
>CBFIJA010000040.1:0-16092 GCA_965662875.1 Candidatus Arcticimaribacter sp. | reverse complement strand
ACTTTTGGATGGGCAAAGCTATGAATGGCTTCGTCATTTATCCAATCAAATTGGTGGGAGATTGTCTGGATCTCTCAATGCTGAACGTGCTGTAGAATGGGGAAAAGACGAACTGGATCTACTTGGTTTGGACCGTGTATATTTACAGCCCGTTATGGTGCCGAAATGGATTCGAGGCACTTTTGAATACGCCAATATAGAAACCAGTCCAGGAAACACAGTGAATGTTCCTGTGTGTGCTTTAGGCGGTTCTGTGGCTACACCGCTTGGGGGAATAAAAGCCGAAGTTATAGAAGTGAAAAACTTTGAGGAACTAAAAGCCATCGGAAGAGAAAAAATAAAAGGTAAAATTGTTTTTTACAACCGTCCAATGCAAGCTGACTTAATCAATACTTTTTCGGCTTATTCGGGCTGTGTTAGCCAACGTGTTTCTGGTGCCAAAGAAGCGGCCGCACTTGGGGCCATTGGAGTGATTGTGCGCTCTATGAACCTGCGTTTGGATGACTATCCACATACAGGGACCATGAGCTACGGCGATTTGCCTTTAAACCAAAGAATACCGGCAGCAGCCATCAGTACAAATGGTGCAGAATTACTAAGTTCTATGCTGGCCTTAAATCCAAAATTGACCTTTTACTTAAAGCAAAATTGTAAAAATTTACCCGATGTTCTCTCCTACAATGTGATTGGAGAAATAAAAGGAAGTACCCATCCGGACGAAGTGATGGTTGTGGGTGGCCATTTAGATTCTTGGGATTTGGGGGATGGAGCACATGACGATGGAGCTGGAGTGGTCCAGTCGATGGAAGTTTTACGCCTATTTAAAAAGACGGGATACCGCCCCAAGAGAACCCTTAGAGTGGTATTGTTTATGAATGAAGAAAACGGTCAACGCGGGGCAATAAAATATGCTGCTGAAGCCGCTAAAAACAAAGAGAATCACGTATTTGCATTGGAATCTGATGCAGGTGGTTTTTCTCCTAGAGGTTTTTCCATAGATACTACCCCAGATAAGTTAAAAGCCATTCAAGCATGGGAGCCCTATTTTAGACCCTATTTGATTCATATGTTCATCAAAGGAGGGAGTGGTGCAGATGTAGACGATTTAAAATCGGATACAAACATACTGGCGGGCCTTCGTCCAGATTCACAACGTTATTTTGATTATCACCATACCGAAATTGATACCTTTGATGCGATCAATAAGCGGGAATTGGAATTGGGTGCCGCTACTATGGCAGCCTTGGTTTTCTTGGTTGATTTTTTCACCCTTTAAAACCACTTTTTGAACCGTATAATCGCCTACACCAGAGAATTCCCCTACAACCTAAAACTTGCTGCCCCAGTAATTATGGGGCTGTTGGGGCATACTGTTGTTCAGTTAATAGACAACATCATGGTAGGTCAATTGGGTGCAACGGCACTTGCAGCCGTGTCTTTAGGCAATAGTTTTGTCTTTGTGGCCATGTCCTTGGGGATAGGTTTCTCTACTGCAATCACGCCTTTAATTGCGCAAGCGGATGGGGCTAGAAATAAGGCTCGCGTTCAGACGCTTTTCACCCATGCGATTGTCTTGTGTTTTGTATTGGGCGTTTTATTGTTTCTCATCGTTTACGCCTCTAAAAGTAAAATGTATGACATGCAGCAGCCCCCAGATGTGGTTGCGTTGGCGTTTCCCTATTTAAAATGGGTCTCTGCCTCTTTGGTCATGATTGTTCTATTTCAAGCATTCAAACAGTTTGCAGACGGCTTATCCATTACTCGACCGTCAATGTATGCTACCTTGTTTGGCAATGGCGTGAATGTATTTCTGAACTACGGATTGATTTTCGGAAACTTTGGTTTCCCTGAATTAGGAGTGGAGGGTGCAGCCATTGGGACGTTTGTGGCCCGGGGGTTAATGGTTCTGTATTTGGCCTTGTACATTCAGTTTCATCCTAATTTTATGGAGTACTCTGTAAGGGTTAGGATCCATGTTTTAACTTCAAGTGTGTTCCGAAAAATTCTTTCATTGGGATTGCCATCAGCCTTGCAAATGTTTTTTGAAGTTGTATTTTTCACCATTGCCATCTGGCTTTCAGGGATTTTAGGGGAAAGTGCACAAGCCGCCAATCAAATTGCTCTGAATTTATCGTCAATGACCTTTATGTTTGCAATGGGTCTTGGGGTTGTAGCCATGATACGCGTTGGAAATCAGCTGGGAAAAAAAGATTATGTTTCACTAAAGCGGATAGCCAATTCTATTTTTTTGCTGCTTTTCCTTTTTGATCTTGTTTTTTGTATTTTCTTTTTGGTTTTCCATGAACAGCTTCCTTGGATCTACCTTGAAAACAAAGGCAGCGCTACCCCTCAAACAACATTGGAGGTAATTGGTATCGCGTCGAGCTTATTGATTGTTTCGGGATTTTTTCAAATTACAGACGGTCTTCAAGCTGCGGTCTTGGGTGCACTTCGGGGCATGCAAGACGTAAATATTCCAACGGTATTGATTTTCATCGCCTATGGGCTTGTAGGTCTTCCAATATCCTACTATCTCGGTTTGTATACCTCTTGGAAAGCAACAGGAATATGGATCGGTTTGTTGGTTGGGCTCAGCACGTCCGCTTTTTTATTATTTTTACGGTTTAAATACAAAACCAAACAGCTTTTAAACGGATAAACATGCAACTACCAAAATTTTTAATCGCAGACAATTCAACACTTGAGGACGAAATATTCGTTTTGCATACAGAATATCCACGTTTCCTTTTGAATGTATCCAATGACGAAATAGAATGGTTAGAAGAGTTTGGAAAGGAAGATCAGGAAGAGTTGGAAAAAAGCACCCCCGACCTAATCAACGAAGCCTTGGCCTTTTTTGATCGTGAAATTGAAAATCTAGAATAATGATAGAGCATTTGTTGGAATGGGATCAGGCCTTGTTTCTTCAATTGAATGCCTTAGGCTCTGCATTTTGGGATCCCATTTTTTTAGTATTATCGCACAAAGCAACAAACGTTGTTGTCTATGTCTTGTTGTTGATTTTTATTGGGTATAAAAGAAATGCCAAGTCTGCACTGCTTCTATTTTTCTTTGCAGTAGTCTTGGTGGCCATTACGGATCAGATCACCAATGCTTTTAAGTATGGTTTTGAAAGGTTGCGCCCCTGTTATACAGCAGGTATAAAAGATCAAATGCGTTGGGTAAAAGAAGGATGCGGAGGGCGTTATAGTTTCTTTTCAGGCCACGCTTCCAATTCATTTGCCCTGGCTACTTTTTTTGGATTTATTTTTTCAAAGTACAAACGGTTGCTTCCGTTTTTATTTGGTTTAGCGGCAGCGATAGCCTATTCTAGAGTATATTTAGGCGTGCATTTCCCTTTGGATATTCTTTGTGGGAGTTTGTTTGGTATCCTCTGGACCACTGTTTATTTTTCAGTACTGTATTCTCTTTTTAAGAAAACCTCTGTGGCTGCTGTTTTGAATTCAATTTCTATTTAGCGTAAAACAATAGCGTGTCTTTTGACGGTAGGTTTCTCCAGGATTTAGAAGGGTAGAGGGGAAGTGAGGAAAATTTGGTGCATCAGGATATCCCTGTGTTTCAAAACAAATTCCATTCAATGCTTTCGATACAAAAATCACCACACATTTTTGATCTGTGAATACTTCTAATGCATATTTGCCCCGAGGGGAAGTGAGGACGGCAACAGGGTTTTGAGTGTCATCAATGACAAAGACATCGTCATAGGCGGCCTTTCCAATCGGGGCTGTATTGCCTGAAAAGTGGTTTCCATGATTTTTGATTTTTCCTCCAGTAGGAAGGAGATTGGCTCCTAATGCAAGACGGTTTTTTGCGTTGATTTGAAGCTGATGTTCTTCAATGGGCAGTCCGTCAAAACAAAAATAGCTGTGTTGAGTAGGGTTGATGGGGGTTGGGGCATCTGTTTGTGCACTGTACTCTATTTCCAAGCTTGACGCAACAAGTCGGTAAACAAGGGTTACGGATACGTTTCCGGGATGTCCTTTTTCATTCTGTGGGCAATCTAACTGCAACATCAAATGCTCTTTTTGATGGGACGTCACAGACCATAATTTTTTATCCCATCCTTGATCTGCACTGTGCAAAACAAACGCTTCTTCAGTCAGATCAATCTTTTTTCCATTCAAACTATAATTCTGGATTCTTCCGGCATATCGCCCTATACAGGCCCCTACGCGCATTGGGTTGTTCGCATAGTCTTCAGTAGAAGGGTAAGAAACAACCAAAGGAACTTTATCTTTCTTTAGATACAATTGTTTAATGATGGCACCATAGGCCATTATTTCTGCAGATAAAATATCGTTTTCAATACGATAACTTTCCATTAATGTTCTGCTTTTAGCAATTCAGGGTATGCTTTTTGAAATTTTTTTAGGCGTGGAATCGAAACGGATTGTACATAAGGGTTGGTTGGATTGAGCTTTTCGTAGTCTTGATGGTATTCCTCTGCGTAGTAAAAAGTTTCTATTGCTTTTACTTCCGTAACTATTTCATTCGAAAAAATCTCTTTTTCTTGAAGCAGCTGGATGTAGTTTTGAATGATTTCTCTTTCTGTACTATCGTTATAAAATGCAATGGAGCGGTATTGCGTTCCTCTATCAGGACCTTGACGGTTAGGGGTTGTAGGGTCATGAGATCCAAAAAACACTTGAAGCAAAGTCCCATAGCCAACTTGTGTAGGGTCGTATAAAATTTCAACAGCTTCTGCATGTCCCGTTCTCCCGGTGCCTATTTGATTGTAGGTTGGATTTTTAGTTTGTCCTCCAGCATAACCCGAATACACCTCTTTGACGCCTCTGACGCTTTCAAATATCGCTTCTACACACCAAAAGCAACCGGCAGCGAAATAGGCTTTTTTTAAGTTTTCTTGTTCCGTTTTTGGAGGGGTCCATATTGCTTCTTCGCGGTTTTCAGGGGCAGGACTAGAGATACACGTTTGTAAACTGAACAAACTTATAAGGGTGAGGATTGTTTTCATGTCATTTCTTTTTTTTAGATTTCTTTGCAAAAGGATTAAACTCTTTACAAAGGGTAAGCCAAAATACTAAATCTTCATCTAAGTCATAGGCATCAGGGGTCAAGAAAACATAGCCCTTGCTCGGGCGTCCAGTAAAATCCATAGGATAACAACCCGATTTTGATTTGTATTTTTCAGCTGCAGTTTCCCCAATGCGCGCCATTAGTAAATCCGTCTGTTTCTTTTTGTCGTAATGTATGCTACAATACATTTTTTGGTTGACCATAAAAACTCGGCCACCCATCATATTTCGGACGTCAAAAGCAATCTTTTGCGAAGTGAAATAGCGTTCAATGCGTTCTGAAGTATACTTGTCGTATGCCATTATTCTGAAATATGATCGCAGTTCATCATCCAATGGAGACCAAATCGATCTTTAAGTTGTCCGAATGTGGCGTTCCAAAATTGCTTTTCTAGGGGCATAGTAATTTCGCCTCCTTGGGCTAAGCGTACAAAAGACAATTTCATTTCCTCTAAATCAGTATAATTTAGGCTGATATGAATGTTGGGGTTTGGGCTTAGCGGAGCGTCTGCACTATCGGCAAACATCGCTAGGGTCGTGCCCTTAAAGATTAATTCTGAATGAATGATCCAATCCTTTTGATGGGCTTCATGCGGCATGGGACTATCCGTGTACGTTTTGAGTTCTCCGTGGTCTATACCTAAAGCTTTGGCATAAAAGGTTAAAGCCTCACGCGCTTGGCCGTTAAAAATAAAGTAAGGGTGTAAGATCATAAGATTTGAAGTTTAAGTTTTTCGTTTAGGTCGTTTTTGAAACTCCCCTCTGCAATTGGGGCAGGTATGATGGAGTTTATTTTCAACACAGTCTTTACAAAAGGTGCATTCATAAGAGCAAATAAAAGCAAGTTCACTCTCTGGAGGGAGTACTTTTTGGCATTCCTCACAAGATGATTTCATCAATAACATGACCTATTTTTTAGGCAATTCAAGGATCCTAAAATACTGTCGTCCAATCCAACTGTTGTGAACATCATCCCAAGTGCTATAGTGTCTATAGTCGGCAATATTGGCTGTGGTTACCCCCCAAGTAGCTGCACTAACCAAATAAGCTTCTTCTGTTATATTTTTGGGAAGTTGAGCGGTTTCATAGTTGGTGTACAAATAAAGTTTAATCCCCCCTAACGCTTTTGCCGCTTCCTGAAAAAATTTAGAGGAGACTTGATGGTCTGCGTGGTCACCGGGATTGATGTTTTGATCTGTATCGGCGAGATGTATTTCTGTATTTTGTCCTTTTTGTTCTTTTAGCAAAAGGGTTCTAAGGGTTTTTTCTAAATCCTCTCGATTTTTATAGATAGTGCTTTTATCGATACTTGGTATATTTTCAATGGTCCCTTCATAGAGCTTTGATAGTGTTTTAAAATCATGTAATTCGTATCCATTTCCGTTTCCATTACCATCGGGTAACCGCAATAAATAAACCACACAATTGCGGTATTGATAGCGCACTATTTTGTGCCCATTCAAGTTGACATAAGTGCGTTCCATTTCTGCTCCTAATCCTGCGCCTGTGGTGTGGGTATTCGATAAAAAACGCACCGCCGCTAAACTTCCTTTTTCTCGGGCTAAATAATATGCGTCATTGCCCATGCCCATTCCAGCTTCCCCAGCAGTGGTATGTATGATGACGGTTTTGTCCTCTTCATTTTTAATGCTTTCATATGCATTGGGGTTCATGAAAAGTTGCCAGTCGTCTTGGTGCGCAGAAATAAAAAAACGAGTACTCTGCCCATAAATAGAGCAGCAAACAAAACCCATTAAGAGGGCTAGGAATCTATAATGAAACATACGAACTGATTTAGAGTTCAATATATTCAATTTTTTTTAAGTCCTTTTCCCCGTTGTTTTATTGAATGTAATTGCCACATCAATCAGGGCGAGGTGAGAATATGCTTGAGGGAAATTTCCCTGACTTATTTTCTAACGGGTCATATGATTTTGTGTTTGTAGCATGAGATGATGTTTTGGTGTATACTTATGAAAAAGATTTGTTGGAATTGATTCAGGAGAATAATTTTGACATTCGATTTTTAGGGGATGATTACATAAGTAAATCCTATACAGGAGATCAGTTGGGTATACCGGTACATTTTGTAAGTCGTGATCATGGATGGAGTACTACCAAATTCAAAAATATTATAGCAGAAAGATTGAAAAACAGGGAGCTTAAATCCAACTAAATGTATAAGATTCAACTTATTTAATAAGTAGTTCTTTTAAAAATAACGCTACTCCATCGTCAACATTGGCACTACACACCGCATTAGCGCCTTCGATAACCTCCTGTTTAGCATTGGCAACAGCAACGCCGTAGCCCGCTTTTTTCAATAGGGTGACATCATTGTAATTGTCGCCAAAAGCGATAACATTTTCCATGCTCCAGTGTGGATATTTTTTTTGAAGTAACAATTCCATTGCCGATGCTTTGTCTTGGGATTTTATACTTACTTCGATGTAGGTCGCTTTAGAGCGGTATGCATTTACTTCATCTGCGTGCTGCTTTTGAAGGTGTTGATACAGGACATCGATTTCATCTTCCTCTCCCATACACATGATTTTGTGTGCCACTTTGTTTTCTTTTTTCCAAGTATCCAAGGTAACTTCTAGGGATTGCACTACCGGACGGATTCGGGTATTGTGTGCTTCGCGTTTTGCCCAATAATCGTTTTCGGGAACGTACCATTCGTCTTGATGGTAAAAACTCAAATGAATGGACGTGTTTTTAATAGCGTCTACTAGGGTTTTCTGAAATGCAGTCGACAAGCCTTCACTGTACAAAACGGTGTTTTGGTCTAGGACGAGGCTGCCGTTGTAGGCAATAATGGGGTGTTTTTCTATCTTCAGCTCGTTTTGCAATAATCGCATGGATTTTGGCATTCTAGAGGAAATCAAAACAATGGGTGAAACAGGACTTAAACGGTGAAAGGTCTCTAGAGTGGTTTCTGACAATCTACGGTCTTTGTTCAGAAGGGTACCGTCTATGTCCGTGCAGATTAATTGTATATCCATGGTTATTTTTTTTCTACAAAAGCAGTCCATTGCTCCACAAAGCTGTCCCACTGATAATTGACTTTTGTTTTTTTTAATTGCATTCTGTATTTTTTTTGTTCCTCTTCAGAAAGCATCAATTCAATGTTTTCGGCAAGGGCAGGCGCATTTGCTTTGCACACCCTGCCGGTTTTGTCCTCTTTAATGGTGTTCGCAAGCCCCGGTTGGTCTGTTACCAGTAGTGGAGTTTCGTATTGATAGGCCTGTGCAATGACTCCGCTTTGGGTAGCACTTTTGTACGGTAAAACCACAATGTCCGCAGCGCTAAAATACTCTGCTACTTCGGCTGCTGAAACAAACCGATCGACCAAGCGAACGTGTTCTTGAAGTTGATGTTTTTCAATCAATTTTACATAAGGGGTTTTGTCCGTGTAAAACTCCCCTACAACGTGCAATTCTGCCGCGATAGAAAGTTTTGAAACCGCCTCAATCAAAAGCTCCAACCCTTTGTAGGGGCGTATCAATCCAAAAAACAACAGCTGGGTTTTCTTCTTGTCCATCATTAAATGGTTTCTAGCCTTTTCGAGGGAGATTTTTTTGGGTGCCGTCGAAGGAAGTGGATGAAATCCCCACCAAAGTTTTTGATTTTCCTCAATGAAAATTTGATCGGCTACATTTTTTGAAAGCGTACAAAAGTGGGTGACTTCTTTTTTAAAAAAAGTATTTAATGCCTCGTCAAATCGACTTTTTTCATGGGGTATCCAATTGTCGATCAATGCTATTTTGGGTATACTTCTAGGCAATAATCGCGCGATTGTCCCATAAAGAGGGGCTAAAAACGGAGTCCAATAACGGAAAACAATGTGTTTGGGCTGTTTTTTACGAATCTGTCTCAGCAGTTGCAACCATGTAAACGGATTGTAAGCATGAAGTATTCTATGCGTTGAAAAAGGGAGAGGTTCGGGGGTTGGTGTAAATTGACTTTTCCCCGGAAATAAAAATGTGGGATAAAGACGACTGAAATTCCAGCACTCAATCCTATACCCCTTGTCTTGTAAAGCCTTTGCAAATTCCCATTGTGTTTCTGAAAGTCCTCCTCTAAAAGGGGGGAGGGGACCAAGAATAAGAAAGTCTATTTTATTTTTTGACATTAAACGGACATTAACCCTTTGCGTTGGGGGAGTGTGTTTTTAAGCAGGAGAATACTGATGAAAGAACCCACAAAATAAAAAAGCATAACCGTTTGCAGCGCAAGCGGTAGATTCATCCCTTCACTCATTCCTAGTGGGCTTAAAAATAATATCCCTGCCACAGAGCGTCCGTACTCAAAAATAGCTGCCCAACCAAAACCATCCATCGCAGCGGTAAAACCAAATATGCTAAAGAAAATAACTGCAGCTAAAAAACTGCGCGTAAATGAATTAAAGTCCCCAAATTGACTCAAGAAATAAACTAAAACAACATTAATGAGTACAAAGTGGAATACAGCAAAAGTCTTTTGACCTGTACTGTATTCATGTCCGTATTTTATTTGTTTGTTAACTTCCTCAATAATTTTTTTCGGGAATCGTTTTTGGACGTCTTCTGGACGCCATCCCGTGGGCATAAACCATATTCTAAGTTTATCTTTCCAGTGCTTTGTACGCCAGGCATCCTGAATGAGACCCCAAAGGTGTTGGAAATTGATCCAGATGGGGTTCCAAGTTTGTACCGGTTTCAAGGTTCCGAAAACGCAGGGTTCATCGTCTAACTCCTCTTGAAATGTTCCAAAAAGGCGATCCCAAACACAAAAGATTGCCGCTAGGTTTTTATCGATATACGGTGCATTTATAGCGTGGTGGACTCTGTGCTGTGATGGGGTTACTAAAATGTATTCAAGCCATCCTAGTTTTCCAATATGACGGGTATGGTACCAAAATTGTCCAAATAAATGTAACGGTGCCAATACAGTAATGACCTTTGCAGGAACGCCTAGAATTGCAGCCGGAATAAGAAATAAAGCATTGAAACCAATTAAGCCCGAAATACTTTGTCGTAATGCACAAGCCAAATTAAATTCTTCACTGCTGTGATGCACTATGTGTTGATTCCAAAAAACATTGATGGAATGATTTAAGCGATGACTCCAGTAGGACGCAAAGTCGATACAGATAAAAGCAATAAAATAGAGCAGTAGACTTTCGTCAATGGAAAACACCGCGAGGGCATCTAAAACAAACGGATAGGAAATAATGACAAGGACAAGGCCTAAAGAATCTTTCAGAATATTGGTAATCCCTGAGCTCAAACTGGAAAGGGTATCCATAAACCGATAGGTTTGTCGACCTTTAAGGTGACCGTAGAGGATTTCAATCAACACCAAAACCAAAAAACTTGGAATGGCAATCAATAATATTTGAGCATAAGTTTCCATACAGCATTGTCTTTCTTTGACAATTTAAGGAATTTTATGCTTTTCCTACCAAAACCCATTTTCCCGCTTTGATCAGCGGTTCAGCCTGCTTGAATTTTACGGTCTTGCTTTCCCCGGAAGAGACATTTTTGATGGTTACTTTATCATTCCTTCCGATTTTTGGAAGCTCTCGGGTAATGGTCTCCACTACACTAGGACGTTGGTTTCCTGCATTGGCTCCAGCAGCTCTATTGCGGGCAGCCATTTCTTCGGTGTTTAACACCTCGTCTTTGGATATTTTTAATTTGTCTTTGCGTTGTGGTTTTTTAGCTTCTTGTATAGGCGAATTTTGTGCTGGAATAGACCCTTTTAATAGAAAGGAAATTACTTCTCTGTTCAGCTGGGCTACCATACTTTTGAAAAGTTCAAAGGCTTCGAATTTATAAATCAATAAAGGATCTTTTTGTTCGTGAACTGCCAATTGCACGGATTGTTTTAACTCATCCATTTTGCGCAGATGGTTTTTCCAAGTTTCATCTACCAAAGCCAGAGTGATGTTTCGCTCAAAATCTTCGACCAAGCTTTTTCCTTTGGAGTTGTATGCATTTTCTAGATGCGTTACAACATTCAGCGTTTTTACTCCATCTGTGAACGGAACTACTATTTTTTCGTATTTATTTCCTGGACGCTCATAGACGCCTTTAATCACAGGATAGGTAAGGGTAGCGTTGATTTCAGTTTTTTGCTTATAATAGTCAAAAGTGGTTTGAAAAAGCTTATTAATCAGTTCTCCTTCGGCCATTTTTTCAAACTCCTCTTGAAGCACTGGAGCCGTTGTGGAGAAGGTGCTTATGATTTGAAATTCAAAGTTTTTGAAGTCATTGGTGGCTTTGTTTTCCATCACAATTTCTTCACATGTTTCAAAAAGCATATTGGCAATGTCTACCTTCAATCGATCTCCTTGAAGGGCATGGCGACGTCTTTTGTAAATTACCTCACGTTGTGCGTTCATGACATCATCGTATTCCAACAAACGCTTTCGAACCCCAAAGTTGTTTTCTTCTACCTTCTTTTGCGCTCTTTCAATGGATTTGGTCATCATGGAATGCTGGATTACTTCTCCTTCTTCCAGTCCCATACGGTCCATTACTTTTGCCACACGATCCGATCCGAACAAGCGCATCAGGTTGTCTTCCAATGAAACAAAAAACTGTGAACTCCCCGGATCTCCTTGACGACCCGATCGTCCTCTTAACTGACGGTCTACACGTCTAGAATCGTGTCGTTCAGTTCCGATAATGGCCAATCCTCCTGCCGCTTTTACTTCATCAGAAAGTTTAATGTCGGTCCCACGCCCTGCCATATTGGTGGCAATAGTAACAATGCCCGGGTTTCCTGCTTCGGCAACAATATCTGCTTCTTTTTTATGCAATTTTGCATTCAGTACATTGTGTTTTACCTTTCTGATGTTGAGCATCTTGCTGAGCAGTTCAGAAATTTCAACGGAGGTTGTTCCAATCAAAACCGGTCTGCCTGCTGCAGAGAGTTGGGTGACTTCTTCTATTACGGCATTGTACTTTTCACGCTTCGTTTTATAGATCAAATCGTCTTGATCTTTTCTTGCAATCGGTCTATTGGTCGGGATTTCTATGACATCCAATTTATAGATTTCCCAAAACTCTCCCGCTTCTGTAACAGCCGTTCCTGTCATCCCTGAGAGTTTGTGGTACATCCTAAAATAGTTTTGTAAGGTAACTGTTGCAAAAGTTTGCGTTGCCGCTTCAATTTTCACATTTTCTTTTGCTTCAATGGCTTGGTGGAGGCCATCTGAATATCGTCTACCTTCCATGATTCGTCCCGTCTGTTCGTCAACGATCATGACTTTATTCTCCATGACAACATATTCGGTGTCTTTTTCAAATAAAGTATAGGCTTTAAACAATTGATTCATGGTGTGGATGCGTTCCCCTTTTACACCAAAATCTTTGAAGAGTACTTCTTTTTTAGCGGCTTCTTCTTCTGGGGTCAATCCCTTGTTTTCAATCTGAGCAATTTCAGTTCCTATGTCAGGAAGGACAAAGAAACTTTTATCTTGTACGCTCTCCGACAAGTATTCTACTCCTTTTTCGGTCAATTCTACAGCATTGCTTTTTTCATCTATGACAAAATAGAGTTCTGCATCAATTTTGTGCATTTCTCTGTTATTGTCCTGCATGTAGAAATTTTCTGTTTTTTGCAGCAGTTGTTTTACCCCTTCTTCGCTCAAAAACTTAATCAGGGCTTTATTTTTGGGTAAACCTCTAAAAACGCGTAGTAGCTGAATCCCACCGTCTTCAGTGTCTCCTTCTTTGATTTTTTTCTTGGCTTCTGCCAAAACACTGGTCAACAGAGTTCTTTGCTTGCTGACCAAGTCAGCAACTTTTGGACGAAGTTGATCAAACTCATGGCGGTCTCCCTCCGGTATAGGTCCCGAGATAATTAAAGGAGTTCTGGCATCGTCAATCAAAACAGAATCCACTTCATCTACAATGGCATAGTGGTGTTTTTTTTGAACCAACTCTTCAGGACTATGCGACATATTGTCCCGTAAATAATCGAAACCAAACTCATTGTTTGTTCCGTAAGTTATGTCTGCTAAGTACGCTTCTCTACGTCCAGCACTATTAGGACTATGGTGGTCAATACAGTCAACGGTTAGGCCATGAAACTCAAAAATAGGTGCCATCCATGCGCTGTCTCGTTTTGCAAGATAGTCGTTTACTGTAACCAAGTGTACGCCTTTACCGGTCAGTGCATTAAGGTATACTGGGAGTGTGGCCACCAGGGTTTTTCCTTCTCCGGTTTGCATCTCAGCAATTTTTCCTTGATGCATGGCAATCCCCCCGATCAGCTGAACGTCGTAATGAACCATGTCCCAGGTTACTGCTTTCCCGGCAGCATCCCAACTGTTGGCCCATAGAGCTTTTTCGCCTTCAAGTTGAACATAGCTTTTATCTTGTGAAAAAATCCTGTCTTGTTCCGAAGCAGTAACGCTGATGGTTGTATTGTCTTTAAAACGCCTAGCTGTTTCTTTAACTGTAGCAAAGGCAGAAGGTAGGATTTCGTTTAGGGTGTTTTCAGTTGCCGTTAACGCCTCGGTTTCAAGTCGGTCGATTTGATTGTAAATTTCTTCACGAGCATCGATATCCTCTTCCCCCGCCATCTTCTCTCTTAGGGTTTCAATTTGTGTATCATAATCAACTCTAGCGGAGGCTATTTGTTGTTTAAACTCAATTGTTTTTGCGCGCAGTTCGTCATGGGTCAGCTGCATAAAATCACTTTCTAGCGATTGGATGGCTTTGACAAGGGGCATGATTTCTTTTACGTCCTTTTTGGACTTATCGCCTACAAAGGTTTTTAGAATTTTATTAACGAAGCTCATGGCGTTTATTTAAAGCGTTAAATTAAAGAAAAAAAGTCTCCTAGGAGACTTTTATGGGGTTGGATCTAATACTCGTCTTCGTTCCAAAGATAATCTTCATCGGAAGGAAAATCGGGCCAAATCTCTTCGATAGATTCATATACATCTCCCTCGTCTTCCATGGACTGCAAATTTTCAACGACTTCCAATGGAGCCCCTGTACGAATCGAAAAGTCAATCAATTCGTCTTTTGTTGCGGGCCAAGGCGCGTCACTTAGGTAGGAGGCTAGTTCTAATGTCCAGTACATAATGATTCAGTTTTTTGCAAAAATAGATTTTTAATCAAATCCCACAAGAAAAATTTATTTTTTTCGTTCGGGAATCCATTTTTCTTCGGTAACCTGAAAATCAAGGCTAAATTTTCTTGACAGGGTGAATAAATAATCAGAAAGACGATTGACGTAATAAATTAATGGGCGATCTATGGGCTCATTGTAGTTTAGCTCAGTAATAATACGTTCGGCTCTTCTACAAACGCTCCTGGCCAGGTGAGTGGAGGAAACAATGGAATGCCCTCCTGGAATCACAAAGTTTTTTAAAGGGGGAAGACTGTCTGTCATATCGTCGATGAAGGTTTCCAGATCCTTAACTTCTTTATTGCTAATGGAATCAATGCCTAGCTCAACCCCGTCATTGGCCAGTTGTGCACTCACCGTCATCAGGTCTTTTTGAATCTTAATCAATTCTCCTTTTCGGATTGGATCTATGTCTTGATCACGAATCCATCCCAACCAGCTGTTGAGTTCATCGATTGATCCGTAGGCTTGTATTTTTATATGGTGTTTTGCAACTCTTTTTCCAGAATAGAGAGAAGTGGTTCCGTCATCTCCGGTTTTGGTGTAAACTTTGATCTTTTTCATCTTTTTCTCTTTCTTCTTTTCGCTTGCGGTACCGCCTTTGAAAAGTCATTCTTTCCATTTTTTTTGATCGAAACAATAAAGTTTTGGTGGTAAAATAAAACACTATCAATCCTAAAACCAAAAACAATTGATTCGTCATCAGACAAAAGTAACTGAAATCCGCTTTGTACGGGTAATGTTTAGACTAACTTTTTTTATTATTCTTTAAACGCCCACTGATGGCAACTGCTCCGCTTAGCAGAAAAAATAAAGAAGCCCAGCCTGCCAATACATCTCCATAGCGGGTGTAAAAAGTAAGGGAATTGTTCAAGGGTACTACTGCTTTAAGTGCACCTGCTGAATTGTAGTCTAAAGATTTTACGATTTCTCCTTTAGTGTTGATAAAAGCGGATATACCCGTATTTGCACTGCGTGCAATGGCTCTTCGGTTTTCTATGGCCCGTAAACGGGCATAGCTGAGCAACTGTTTGTGTCCCTGACTATCGTCCCACCAAGCATCGTTGGTAATGATGCTGAAAAATTGCGCCCCATTACGGACATATTCTGTAACAAAATCTCCATAGATGGACTCATAGCAGATGATCGGCGCTGTTTTTGCATTGCGCGTTTCATGAATAAAAACCGTACGTTCTTTCTGAATCCCCCGGGTAGCCACTGTTCCACCAAAGTTGAGTAAAAATTCGCCAACAATGGGTTCCAAAGTTTGCTTAAAGGGCATAAATTCAACTCCAGGGACGAGCTTTGATTTGTGGTATACTTGATCCTTTTTTTGGGCATTAAAATCAAAAGCAGAATTGTAAATATCATACCATTGACCATAACGGCTTTTATTTGCCGTGTTGGTCGGCGATTTTTCGTTTGGCGGATAAAACTGGTAACTCTGTACCCCACTGAGCAAATGCAATTGTGGTCTGTCTTTGAGCCATTGCCTTAGCTTTAGGTAAAATGCTTTCCGTTTGTACTCGCGAAGATTTAATCCAAAACCTTCATCAAAGTACCCTTCAGGAGTTAAGAGGTAATCGGTTTTGTCGTCTACCAAATCCCGAGTCATGGCATCCATTTTTTCTAAGAGCCGTTCATTCGTATAACTGTATTTTTCATTATACGGGTCAATGTTGGGTTGTAAAACGATAACCGTAACATTTTCTGTATCCACTTCTGCCGGATTAAAATAAATAGTCAAGGACAATAAAATAGGCAATGCTATTCCTAAAAGTATCTTTACAGCCTGTCGTCCTAATGCTCTGGTTGAATCAGTATATTTCTTTAGGCTATTGAACGCCCAAATATTGAGGATCCAAATCCATAAGGTTCCGCCAAAAACACCCGTGTATTCATA
>CBFIJA010000039.1:0-16159 GCA_965662875.1 Candidatus Arcticimaribacter sp. | reverse complement strand
CTTCGTCCATCCATTCGTGTTTTGTTTCATTGGTTGCTAGGATGTGTTGGAACCATGAATGCGCCAATTCATGTGCCGTCACCCCAACCAAAGAACCAAACTTTCGGTTTCCGGTAATTAAGGTTAACATGGCGTATTCCATTCCGCCGTCTCCCCCGTGTACAACGCTGTATTGCTTGTAGGGATACGGTCCAATTTTTTCATTGAAAAAAGCCATAATCTCTGCCGTTAATGGTTGTAGCTTTTTCCAGTTTTCTATAATATCAGGGTTGTTTTTATAGAAAAAGTGAAGCGTTACATCGTTTGGTCCAGGGTAAGTATCGTGGATATAGTTTGGATCTGCAGCCCATGTAAAATCATGTACATTAGGCGCATAGTAGTGCCAAGTAATTTTTCCTTTTTTAGATTTTGCTTTCTTGCGATCGCTGTATCCTCTGCCAATCGTGTCAGCATTCTGTAGATAACCACTTCCAGCAACGGTAAAGTCTTTGTCAAGGGTAATTTTAACGTCAAAGTTTCCCCATACCCCATGAAACTCTCTACCCGTATATGGGTCAGCATTCCACCCTTCTAGGTCGTATTCAGCCATTTTAGGGTACCATTGTGCCATAGAAAAGGCAATTCCTTCTTTAGAGTTCTTTCCAGCTCTGCGAATTAGGTCGGGAACTTGCCCTTCAAAGTCCAGGGTAAAAGTGGTGCTTTCACCTGGCGATAAGGGTTGTGCCAGACTTACCTCCAAAATCGTTTCTGCATCTACGGTTTGAACCGCGGCACCATCCTGCATTAGGTTTTTTACTTTTAGATATCCTTGTTCTTTTGGGCTTAGGCTATCTATATTTACTTTAAACCGGCCGTTTTTGTCTGCGCTGTTTTTTAATCGAATCGCCATTTCGCTACCGGGCTGAAAAGCATTGAAATATTGATGAAAGAAAACTTTGTGTAAGGTTTCAGGAGAATTATTGGTGTAGACCAATTTTTGTTGGCCTTTGTATACTGCGGTTTCTACATCCATTTCTACATCAATGGTGTAGTCAACGGCTTGTTGCCAATATTGGGCTACTGCAGATAGCGGAAGTGATAAAACGAGGCAAAAGAAGAATTTTTTCATTTCATTTTTATTAAGGTAAGCTCAAATATAATAATCTTATTTAGGACGCAAAGAAGCGTTCTAGCGTAAAAGCTTCCTTCATACGAACGCCTTTTTCGGTGTCTTTTAACGAAACCATCATATGATGTGCGTCGTGTTCAAGGAAGAGCAAAACGTTTTCTTTTACAGCATTGTTTAAGATCGTTGCTTTTTCTTCAAGCGTAAGCAGTGGGCGTGTATCGTACCCCATTACGTAGGGTATAGGTAAATGACCCACTGTAGGAATCAAATCTGCAGCAAAGAGAATTTTTTCTCCTCTGTAATGAATAAGAGGGAGCATTTGTTTTTCTGTATGCCCATCTACCAGCAGCACATCAAAGCCTAAGGGTGTTTTTGCGCTGTCCAATAAATTCAATTGACCACTTTCCTCAATTGGATGGATGTTTTCGGTTAAAAAAGACGCCTTTTCTCTTGCATTGGGTTGGGTTGCCCATTTCCAGTGGGCTTTATGAGACCAAAAGCGCGCATTTTTAAAGGCGGGTTCATAAAAGCCTTTTTGATTTCGCACAATGGCACCCCCACAATGGTCAAAGTGCAAATGTGTAAAAAACACATCTGTAATATCATCTCTGTGAAAGCCATTTGCTTTTAGTGAGGCATCCAAGCTGTGCTCTCCCCACAAACCATAATGACTAAAAAACGCATCGCTTTGTTTGTTGCCCATGCCGGTATCAATTAGAACCAATCGATCTCCATCTTCAATCAAAAGCGATCGGGCAGCTATATCAATTCTATTTTGGGTGTCTGCAGGGTTGGTCTTTTGCCAGAGTGCTTTAGGGACTACGCCAAACATGGCACCGCCGTCTAGCTTAAAATGTCCCGTTTCTATCGCGTAAAGTTGCATTAGCTTTTCAATTTAATCCGAAGCAAATACTGTGACGAAGTCATGTAGAGGTATTCTTCATTGGCGTCAAAAGCACAATTGGCTGTTCTGACATCTGTAAGAATGGTTCCCAAATGTTTTCCTTCTGGAGAAAAGATCAAAACCCCTCCTGGACCAGTAGCAAATACAGCACCACTGGAATGCACTTTTAGTCCATCTGCAAAACCTGGGCGTTCAAAAGAAGTGGCGTCAAAAAACACACGTTCATTTTTTAAGGTTCCATTTTGATCGACTTCAAACGCCATCCATAAATTTCGGTTTGGATCAGAGTTGGCCACATAAAGTGTTTTTTCATCTTTTGAAAATGCAAGGCCGTTGGGCCGACTAAGTCCCCTGTATACAAGCTGTAGGTCTCCGTTTGGTTTTAAACAAAACACGCCATTAAAGTCCAACTCTCTCAAGGAATCTTTGTCCCCATTTAAACCGTATGGAGGGTCTGTAAAGTATAAGGTGTTGTTTTCAGTCAAGATCAGATCATTCGGAGAATGGAAGCGCTTGCCTTCAAATCGATCTATGACCGTTTCAAATTCTCCAGGGTTTTCTAGAGGAGCCTGGATGCGCGCAATCCTACGATCACCGTGCTGTGCAATCAAAAGGTTTCCTTTTTTATCTAATATCAAGCCATTTCCTCCAGACTTTTTATTGTTGGGTGCGTATGCGGTATATCCGCTAGGGTCCAAAAAAACGCTCAATCCTTTTTCCTCGTCCCAAAGGTAGGCTTTGTTTTCAGGAACATCTGTAAACAAAACCCCATTCAATTCAGGAACCCAGACAGGCCCTTCCGACCATTTAAATCCTTCCGCGAGGATTTCAACTACGGCATCTTCATTTACAAGAAGATCAAATTCTTTCTCGAGCGATTCAATTCCACCGAGGGTTCGCTGTCCAAAGCCAGTCAATGAAAAGAGGCTAAACGTAAAAAGTAAAATGTATTTCATGGGAGGGAGGGATTAAGCTAAAACATCGGCCAAGTTTTTTGTGTAGTCAATAAGCGCGATGGTTTCGTCTGTTCGAGCCAGTTTTATTTTATCAAAAATAATGATTGCCTCACCATTGCTTTCGATATGGTAAATCTGGTTGTTTTCGAAAAAACGAATCAGATCATCGGTAAAAAAGGATCTAATTTTAGCTTCCTCTTTTCCGGTGATTAGAAAGCGCTTTGAAAAATCAGGGTACATTTCAAAATCGATGTCTTTAAACCCGGTTAACGCCATAACACGATCAAAAATTTTCTCGAAACGCCCTTCTTTTTCCATGGCAAATACAGGAATTTCACGGTTGATTTTCAACACCATTAGTGTGGTGTTAAAGGTTTCTGCCGAAAAAGCGTCTCCTTCGTTAAAGGTCACATCCGAAATTTCCCAAGACATATTGATTTTTTCAAAGACCCCTTTTAGGGTATTTGACTTTCGCTCAATCGGGCGAATTTCGAAGAAGTGAAATTTTTTCAAGAAAAGCGTATCCCATTCTACTCTGGGGTTGTATGAATAGTCTTTTTCGTTCGCCAGGTTCTGTAGGCGAATTTGTCTCGGAGATAATTTTGGCGCTGCGTTGTTTAGAGAAATTTTTAAGGCTCGGTTGTGTGTAGAATAGGAGACATGAGAATCCAAGCCTTTAATGACTACGTTTCCTCCCGTATCTTTTTGCATTCTTAAGTAGTCTACCAGGTATTCCATGTAGGTCATTCCGACCAAACGGGTTTGCGATAAATCGATGTTTACATTTGCTCCGGATGGAATTTGTTTTACAAGTTTGTCTATTTTCAGAATCCCCAAGAAATTTGCAATTCCTTTGATTTTTAAGTCATACCCTCCTTCATGGTTTTCTTCAACGCAAGAGTCGGCACGATAAATCATCTTAAAAAATTGCCCAATGGGCTCTTTGGCCAAGAGCATATGACTGGCCAAAACCAAAAGCAGGCCACCCATTAACCCCACCAATAAATTGGTGTATAGGGTCAACACCATGGTAAAAACAAAGAAAATCAATTGCTCTGGCCCTTGATTATACACCTGCTTGAATACCGCTGGAGAAGCCAATTTAAAACCCGTATAGACCAGCAAAATAGCAAAAGCACACAGGGGGACTTGCTTCATAATAGGGCTGAGCACAACAATTAAAACCAACAAAAATACCCCTTGATATAAATTTGACCACTTGGTTTTTGCACCATTGTGAATGTTAACGGTACTTCGAATGATGACAGCGATAATGGGCAATCCACCAATAAATCCTGCTGCCATAGTGCTTAAACCAATCCCTGTTAAATCCTTATTTAAATCTGTTTTACGCTTATACGGATCAATTTTGTCTACAGCTTTAGCGATGGCTAAGGACTCTATACTTGTAATGATGAGAATGGAAAATACAGTAGTCCAAAATTCTATTGTGCCAATTTTTCCAAAGTTGGGATGCAAGATGGAATCCGTAAAATTATCGGGAATATCTAACAGTAGGGATGGACCCACTTCGTATGTTCTTCCTAGAAAAGTTAAGGGGTGTTGTTCAAAAAAGTTAAACACATAAACAAAAGGAATTGAAAGGGCAATGACCCATATTGGGGCCGGAAAAAACTGAAATACCCGAAAACTAATTTTGGAATGAAACAAAGACAAGAGCAGGCCAACAATTGAAATAAGCACGACAAAAGGGTTTGCTTTGGGGAGTGATACAACAGCATCTACTAGATTTTGTATGATGTTTGAACTTTCAGAATGGGTGCCGAGGGCCACATGAATTTGTTTTGCAAAAATAATAATACCAATGGCAGCCAATAAGCCATGAATCACAGAGGAATGAAAAATATCTGCGAGACGGCCTAATTTTAATAGCCCTAAAAGGGCCTGTATTCCACCGGAAACAACAATGGCCGCTAATACATAGTTAAAGGCCTGCCCAGAACCATCATCCATTACGGCAATACCGTAGAGTATAACAGCAATGACCCCCTTTGCAGGGCCATTAACAGAGACATGCCCACCCCTGTAGAGCGTAGTTACTACGCCGCCAACAACAGCTGACCATATTCCTGCCATTGCCGGAGCACCTGCTGCTAAGGCAATTCCCAAGGACAATGGCAACGCAATAAGTGCGACACTGATGGCAGCAATTGCATCTCCTTGCCAATTTTCTAGTAAGCCTTTTATTCCCGTTTTTGGTGCATTCATTTGCATACTATATAATAGTGAAGATAATGACCATTTTTAATTTAATTTAATACATAAGGAAAAAAAACACCTTTGTAGTGAATATTTATTGCCCCTCTCATTTGTGTGCACTTGAAAGGGGTCTGCCTTGAAAAGGCAAGCCAGTGTGTTTAAAGTGGATTATTTTTTTATAACTTTAAGCTATTAAAAACCATTAAACCAATTTATTATGAAAAAAGTATGTGTTTTATTTACGCTCTTATGTGTCACTTTTATGCAGGCACAGGTGTTCAACTCAGAATTTGTTGTGCTGAAAGAAGGGGCGGAGAAAGAGTATTTAGCCATTGAGAAATTTTACCAAGCCGTAAACCAAGAATTGGTGGCTCAAGGGAAAAAGTTAGGCTGGTCTGTATGGAAAATGGAGCTTCCAGATGACGCCCCTGAGATGGCGCCGCACTATGTTATTTTTAATGTATATGCCAATGAAGAACAGCGCGATGCAAAAATAGATTACGAGCCCATTGTCCAAAAAGTATGGAAGGGAAAGATGTCTAAAAGCAAAATAAAAAAGATGCAAACTGCTTGGAAGGCTCCTAGAAAGCAAACCCGCATCTATACGCAAGCGGTAGTGGATCAGATTCCTCTGATTGGAGGCGCATTTAAACCTGGGGATGAAATTTATTTCAACACAATGACACAAAAAAATGATGATTACGAGCAGTATGAATCTGAAGTTTGGAAGCCCATTGTGGCCGACAGGGTCATTAATATGCAACACCGTTGGTGGGTACTGAGTAAAGTGATAGATCGTTCGGAGGACGCTTACACTGGTTTTTCACACGTTACGTGGAATGCGAGAGTAGACAATGCTCCTGCACTTGAGTTGTCTCAAGATTTTAAATCTCAAAAACTGTTTGAAGCCATGAATGCATCCAGAGAAATGGGCCCTGAACAAAGGGCGACTTTGGTTTTTTCATCGGATCAATAATACTGTTATTAAAACCCCGCGGAAGCGGGGTTGTTTTTTAGTGTCTTTTCAAAACACACAGAGTTTTCAATTCCGATATATGGAGAAAAATTAGGAATGCGACAATAGCCCTGCTTGGGGTAAAATGACATTGCCTCAAAAAGCACTTTCCCTGTTTCAAGAATAATTTGTTTGTAGTTTAAGGAAAGCGCCCATCTTTCAAGTTCAGAAAGTACTTTTTTAGCATGCCCCTTTTTTCTTTCTTCTTCCAAAACAAACATTCGTTTGAGCTCAACTTGAGTGGTTGAAATTATTTTAAATGCTCCACAGGCTACAGGTATGTCATCCAAATAGGCTACAACCACATGCGCTAAATTTCCAATACCATTGAATTGATTGTAAAAAGTGTGTTCGTCTCCATCACGAATGGCCAACTCTGCATCTAGCTTTTGAACCAAAGCGCGAAAAGCAGGGTCTTCTTGATTTGTACGACGAATTGAAACGGACAAATGTTAAAGCTTTTCGGTTAAAATCGCCAAGATCGTTTTTATTCCGTCCCTGTAATTCCCAAGGCGGATATTTTCGTTTGGGCTGTGCTGATTATTGTCTCGGTTTACGGTAGGAACAGATACTGCAGGCACATTCAAGGTATTTACAAAAGGAGAAATTGGAATGGATCCACCACTCATTCTCACACGGATGGGTTCTTCACCAAAAGCACGAACCAAAGCACGATTGAGCCACAACCCAATTTCTGAGTCCAAGGGCGTTCGGAAAGATTGATAGGAAACCTTTGACGTGAATGTGGCTATTTTTGGATGATTAAGCCGTTCTTCTTTTGTAGGCTCTCGATCGATGAGCTTGTATCCTTGGGTTTCAATGTGTTTTTTTATTAAGGAGAGCAGCCGCTCTGGATCAGACTCCTTGACCAATCGTATGTCAATTTCTGCACGTGCTTGAGCGGGTATGATGGTTCGAACGTTTTCATTGATCCATCCAGCTTGCATGCCACGAATATTCAAAGAAGGGTATTGAATGGCTTCTTGGTAATTTGGCCCTACTTGATCAAAGCTCCCCACTTGAATAATTTGTTTCAATTGCTCTTCATCGTGAGGCGTTGCTTTTAGAATTGCTTTTGTTGATTCCCCCAGAACAATGCCGTCGTAGTATCCAGGAATGAGCACTCTTCCTTCTTCGTCTTTCATAGACGCCAGCAGTTTCGCAAGTTTAAATGCAGGGTTGGGTACATAATTCCCAAAGTGACCGGAATGTTGAGGTACAATAGGCCCATAGGTTGTGAGTTGTACTGTAGCGATTCCCCTTGCACCAAAAGAGAGTGTGGGTTTATTGAGCCTGTGCATGGGGCCATCAAATATGACAAGCATATCAGCCGCAAGCAGGGATCGGTTCTCTTTTACGGCTTGTGGTAAATTGGGCGAGCCCATTTCTTCTTCAAAATCTAAAATGACCTTTAGGTTAAAATTAGGCGTTTCCTCGGTTTTGATAAGGGCATCCATGGCGGCTAAAAACATGGCAACTGGCCCTTTGGCATCACTAGCTGAACGGGCAAAAATGCGCCAATCGTCCTCGTAATTTTCAAGCACTGACCAATCTATCGTTTCCCAGAGGCCATCTTCTTTTTGGCGTTTTAACACGGGTTTGTAAGGATCTTCTTGTGACCATTTTGTGGGGTCAACGGGTTGTCCATCCATTTGTAAATACACCAATACGGTAGTCTCTGCGCCTTCGAATTTTTGTGATGCCAATAAAAGTGGAGCGCCTTTTGTTGGGATCCGTTGCGTAATGAAGCCACGTTGTGAAAATCGTTCTTCGCTCCATCGAACATTTTTTTCTATCCATTCAGGGTAAAAGGCATCATTGGGAATCGAAAGCACCTCTATTAATTCTGGAAAACTCTTTTGGGTAAATTCTTTGGCCAAAGCATCCAAAGTTTTTTGATTTTGTGCCGTAAGGCTTAGAGCCGTTAAACAGGCAAGAAAACGAAGAAAGTGCTTCATAACAATTCATTTTTATCAAAATCGAGCAGGTTCTCTTGTACTGGGGAATCAAGTTTGGGTTTTGAGGGGTTTTCTTCTAGGGTACTTACATCTTTCAGTTTCCGTTCGATCGCTCTTGTACGAACGCCCATAACATCATCCAGTTGGTTGAGCCCCGTTTGTATGTTCTTTTGTGCCTTTTGCATCATCCCTCCAAAGTTGGTAAATTCTTTTTTGACTTCGCCCAAGACGGTCCATACCTCGCTGCTTCGTTTCTGTATTGCCAAGGTTTTGAAACCCATCTGGAGGCTGTTTAGTATAGCGGCTAAGGTTGTTGGACCGGTTACGATGATTTTATAATCGCGTTGAAGGGTTTCAAGCAATGCGGCTTTTCGAACTACTTCAGCATAGATTCCTTCAAAGGGCAAGAACATCACACCAAAATCTGTGGTATTGGGCGGGTCCAGGTATTTATCCCGGATGTCTTTGGCCATTTTTTTGATGGTGTTTTCCAACTCTTTTTGCGCTTGTTCCACTAAAACAGGATTACCATCATCATAAGCGTTTTGAAGATGCTCGTACACGTCTTTTGGAAATTTAGCATCTACGGGAATCCAAACGGTAGCGTTGAGGTCGTCTTTTCCGGGCAATTTAATGGCGAATTCCACATTAGCATCACTGCCCGCTTTTGTTTTTACATTTGCTTCGTATTGATCGGGAGCCAGAATGTTTTCCAAGAGCATGCCCAATTGAACTTCGCCCAATCCTCCGCGCATTTTTACATTGCTGAGTACTTTTTTCAGCCCTCCCACATCGGTAGCAAGTGTTTTCATTTCACCCAGGCCTTCTTGTACAGATTTTAGTTGTTTGCCAACCGTTTCAAAAGATTGACTTAAACGATCGTTTAGGGTTTTTTGTAGCTTTTCGTTGACTGTTTTATTGACTTCCGCCAATTGTTTGCTGTTGTCCTCACGCAACTCTTTCAGCTGTTTTTCGACGACATCACGAACATCTTTGATGCGTTTTTCGGCTTCTAAGTTCAATTGGGTTTGCTTTTCGTTTAAAGCAACGAACCGTTCTTTTAGGATATCGTTTAGTCGGCGAGAATTGTTTTCAAACCGTTCCTCAAACTGTGTTAGGGATTTTGCCAACTCTTCGCGTTGTCTTTTAAAAGCACTTTGGCTTTCTTCACGATTGCGCTGAGCATCATCCTTGAGTTGTTTCTCAATGAGCATAAGTTGTTGCTCAAATTTCAGTAAGCCGGCATGGGCGTTTGGGTCTTGTTTATTGCTGTTTTGTCTAAGCAATAAAAAGAGGTTTACCCCAACCAATAGGGCAATAGATCCAAGTAATACTAATTCCATAAGGGTTAATCTGCGTTCCGTCTAAGGTAGCAAAACTTCTTTTATTTTGATGAAAATCAATAAAAGGGAATCTTCCCTTTCTGAGAATAAGAAGAGCGTTAGTCGTTCAATTTAAGAACGGCCATAAAGGCTTGTTGTGGGATTTCAACGTTTCCTACTTGACGCATTTTTTTCTTCCCTTTTTTCTGCTTTTCTAGCAGTTTTCGTTTTCGTGAAATATCACCACCATAACATTTTGCGGTCACATCTTTTCGGAGCGCTTTTATGGTTTCACGCGAAATGATTTTGGCACCGATCGCAGCTTGAATGGGAATATCGAATTGCTGACGAGGAATCAGTTCTCGAAGTTTTTCACACATTTTCTTTCCTATGGTGTATGCGTTATCTGCATGGATTAATGCCGAAAGAGCATCCACCTGATTTGCGTTGAGTAAGATGTCCACTTTTACGAGTTTAGACGCCCGCATTCCTATAGGCGAATAGTCAAAAGAAGCATAGCCTTTGGAAACGGTTTTAAGCCGATCGTAAAAATCAAAAACAATTTCGGCCAGCGGCATATCAAAAGTCAACTCTACCCGTTCTGGTGTTAAATAGGTTTGGTTGGTGATTTGTCCTCTTTTTTCAATACACAAGGACATAACGTTTCCGACAAAATCTGCTTTTGTAATGATACTGGCGCGGATGTAGGGTTCTTCTACACGGTCCATCCCTGAAGGATCTGGAAGATCAGATGGGTTGTTGACCATGATTACCGTGTCCGGTTCTTTTTTGGTGTAGGCTTTATACGACACGTTGGGAACCGTTGTAATAACGGTCATGTTGAATTCACGTTCCAAGCGTTCTTGAATGATTTCTAAGTGGAGCATCCCTAAGAAGCCGCAACGAAAACCAAATCCTAAAGCGGCAGAACTTTCCGGTTGGAACACCAAGGAGGCATCGTTGAGCTGTAGTTTTTCCATTGAGGCACGCAACTCTTCGTAGTCTTCGGTATCGACAGGGTAAATACCAGCAAAAACCATGGGTTTAACCTCTTCAAAGCCTTCAATGGCATTTTGTGTAGGATTGTCAGGAGCAGTAATGGTATCTCCCACCTTTACTTCTTTTGCGTCTTTTATTCCTGTAATCAGGTAGCCAACGTCTCCGGCAAGGATTTCTTTTTTGGGTTCTTGGTTTAGTTTTAAGGTACCAATCTCATCGGCATTGTACGTCTTTTGGGTTGCGATAAATTGGATTTTTTGCCCCTTGCGAATCTTTCCATTAATCACTCGGAAATAGGTTTCTACCCCGCGAAAAGGATTGTAAACCGAGTCAAAAATCAATGCCTGCAGCGGTTCTTCTTCACTACCTTTTGGCGCAGGAACACGATCGATGATTGCCGTCAATATGTCTTGAATTCCTAAACCTGTTTTTGCAGAGGCAGGAATCACTTCTTCTGGGCTACAACCCAATAAGTCAACAATATCATCGGTTACTTCTTCAGGGTTGGCAGAAGGGAGGTCAATTTTATTGAGAACGGGAATGATTTCTAGATCATTGTCCAGTGCAAGGTAAAGGTTGGAAATGGTTTGGGCTTGAATGCTTTGCGCTGCATCAACGATGAGCAAGGCTCCTTCACAGGCAGCAATAGAGCGCGACACTTCATAAGAAAAATCTACGTGACCAGGCGTATCAATTAAGTTCAACACATAGGTTTCGCCTTCGTGGGTGTATTCCATTTGAATGGCGTGGGACTTGATTGTAATTCCGCGTTCGCGTTCCAAATCCATATTGTCCAAAAGTTGGTCTTGCTTTTCACGATCGGTTACCGCTCCGGTAAAATCCAACAAACGATCTGCTAAGGTGCTTTTCCCGTGGTCAATGTGGGCAATAATGCAAAAGTTTCTAATGTGTTTCATACAACGCCGTCTTTCATAGCCATGCAAATATAAGGCTTTGAGGGATGGGTTTTTAGCAAAAAAACAAGTTTTGTTGGCCTACAGGCTTTCCCGCTGTGATTCGGTCACTTTTGATTACTTTTGTAGCAAACTTTTTCGCTGTGGTAAAAATTGGTGACATTGCATTAGGAGATTTCCCGTTATTGCTTGCCCCTATGGAGGATGTTAGCGACCCGCCCTTTCGCGCTTTGTGCAAAGAAAATGGTGCGGATGTGGTGTATACAGAATTTATCTCTAGCGAAGGCCTCATTCGAGACGCAGCAAAAAGTGTTCAAAAGCTTGATATTTACGAAAAAGAACGTCCCGTAGGGATTCAAATCTTTGGGGCTAACTTAGATTCCATGCTACGCTCTGTAGAAATTGTAGAAGCCTCTAAGCCGGACATCATTGACATCAATTTTGGTTGCCCGGTAAAAAAAGTAGTCTGCAAAGGAGCAGGAGCAGGAATTTTAAAAGACATCCCCTTGATGGTGAAATTGACAGCGGCCATGGTAAAACACACCTCCCTGCCGGTAACCGTTAAAACCCGATTGGGATGGGACCACGATTCCATTAAAATACTTGAGGTTGCAGAAAGGTTGCAAGATGTAGGCTGTGCTGCTATATCCATTCACGGACGCACGCGAGCACAAATGTATAAAGGCGACGCAGATTGGCGCCCGATTGCGGAGGTCAAGAACAATTCCCGTATGCACATCCCTGTGTTTGGGAACGGAGACGTCAACACCCCAGAACGCGCGGCAGAAATGCGAGATGACTTTGGCCTTGATGGAGCCATGATTGGAAGAGCGAGTATAGGAAACCCTTGGTTTTTCAATCAAGTAAAGCACTATTTTAAAACGGGGGAACACATGCCTTCTCCAACCATCTCAGAACGGGTGAACGCCGCCAAGCGTCATTTGGAAATGTCCATTGCTTGGAAAGGGGAGACCTTAGGGGTGTTGGAAACAAGACGCCATTATACAAACTATTTTAAAGGAATTCCTCATTTTAAAGAGTACCGAACCAAGATGGTCACCTCCAACGCTTCTGCAGATGTATTTGAAGCCTTAAATGAGGTAGAAGAGCGTTTTGGGTCTTACCAAATGGTTTAATCCCCAATTTTTTTAGCCATGTTTTGTGTGGCCCACCACGAAGCAAAAACGCCCAATACACTTAGGGTGATTAAAACAATAAAAGCATTTTTAAATTGAAATTCTACAGGGTAAGGGAGTGCTGTTGCGGGTACATACAGCAAGGAAAAGCGGCTTTGAAGCGCCACTAAAAGCCCGCCTAGCCCAATGCCTAAAAGCCCTCCTAGGCCACTGATGAAAAGCCCATTCAAGAAAAAGATGCGTTGTATGTTTTGGGGCGGAATCCCCATAGCGTAGAGCACATTGAGTTGAGGTTTTTTGTCTAAAAACATCATGATTAAAGCGCCAATAACATTGAAAAAGGCGATGATCATCACTAAAGTAAAGATAAGATAGACGGCGGCATTTTCAGTATTCAGCATTTTGTGCAAAGCGGCGTTGAGTTCGCTTTGTGACTTTAGGACAAGCGGTTGCCCTAAAAGTGTTTCTGCTTTTTGACCGAACCGTTCAGAATCAAAAGAAGTCGTCGTTTTTATTTCTAAATAGCTAAATTCATTTTCTTTTCGCTGCAAAAGATTTTGGGCAAAAGAAAGTTTCGAAAAGAGGTATTTTTTGTCCAGATTTTCTGATGCAAGAAAAATTCCAGAAACCAGAGCATCGCGTTGCACGAAAGGCGTTTCGCCTAAAAGCGCCGTTTTTTTTCTTCGCGGTACAGAAAGGGTCAAGAAGGAGGTGTAATCATAAACGCCAACACTGAGGTTTGCAGCAATTCCTCCTCCGAGAACCAGTTCATCAAAATCAGAATTGAACCACTGCCCAGAGACCAAAAACGGGGCAACATTAAAATGGTCCGTGTAGCCGTCATCCACCCCTTTTAAGTAGGCGACTTGACTTTTGTCTTTAAAATTTAAAAACACTTTTTCTTCCAATACAGGATACAGCCCAAGGACGCCTTCTTGTTTTCTCAATTGATTCAGTTGAAGGGAATCGATTTCAAGAATTTTCCCTGAAGAGGCTTCTATGCGGTAATCCGGATCAAAGGCGGAGGTGAACGAAAGCCCAAAAGATTTGAGCCCGCTAAATGCGCTGAGTACGACAAAAAGTGCAGCCGTGGCCACCACCACTACAGAAAGGGCAATGGCATTGATTACATTGATCAGATTTTGTTTGCTCTTAGAAAAAAAATAGCGCTTAGCAATGAAAAAGGAAGCATTCACATTTATTTCTTTTTTCTTTTTTCTAACGCATCTCGATCTATAATGGGATTCTCCTCTCCTTTTAGTGCACGGTCAATGTTTTCGATATAGTCCAAAGAGTCGTCCAAATAAAAGTCCAATTGTGGTATTTTTCGCAATTGGTTTTTCAGCAATTTTGCCAAGTCGTGTTTTACCTGAAAGGCATTTTCTTGAAGATTGGAGATGATCGTGTTTGCTTGGGCTTGCGGAAAAATACTCAGGTATATTTTTGCAATAGAAAGATCCACGGTTACATTTACTTTAGTAACGGATAGGATTAGATTGTTTACGCCTTCTTTACGGACAGCTCCTTGGAGGAGTTGTGCAATTTCGAGCTGGAGTAAGGCGGCAATTTTTTTTTGTCTAGGACTTTCCATGAGGTGATTTATCTTTCAAAATTAAGGATATTTGTACGAAACCGATGTAAGAAGTTAGAATATGAAGCAAACAAAAGCCGTTATTGGACTGGGAATTTTTTTGTTCTTGAGCAATTTTAGTGTTTTACAAGCACAACAAAACCTAAAAGAAATTACTGTTTTGATTTTTAAAAAAACGAATGCTCTACGAACTGCAAAGGGCTTAAAACCCTTTAAGGCATTAGATAGTTTAGATTTTACTGCACAATACCACAGCGACAATATGGTGGCCAAAGCGTTTTATTCTCATGTAGACCCTGAGGGGCTAAACCCGGTAACGCGTGCGGAAAAACTGGGTGTTCTAGCCTGGCGTACAGAAGGGAATAAACGCATTGGAATTGGGGAGAACATTGCTCAAGTTCCTTGGTTTTCAAATGTAAATGGCTGTGGGGATACCCGCTCATCAGAAGCTTTTGCAGACTGTATGGTCAACGGCTGGAAAAACAGCCCTCCACATTACAAAAACATCTTAAGCGATTACGAATACCTTGGGGTAGGCATCGCCTTTGATAAAAAAGGGATGGGGTTTGGCACTCAAAATTTTAGGTAGCCAAACGCTCCCATTTGTACTCTCCGTTTAAACGAAAAGAGCCCAAGTATTTTTTGTTCCAAGCATCTGGTGTAATGAGTGAGAGAAAGTCGCCTTCTTTTCCTTCATAAAGATGGTAGGTTTCCCCTACAATGGGTTCAAATTTAAATTTCGCAGAATACACCCGTTGGGTATCTGCGGCAAGATCAACAAAAGAGCGGATTCGGCTTTTGAGGTCTTCTAGTTCTGCCTGAAATTGTTTCGAGACTTTGTCAACTCCCTTTTTTTTGAAGGCATCTACATTTGGAATGTGAATGATGGGGCTGCTGTTACTGGTTGCATAGGGAAGTAATTTGGCAATGTATTCCTCCTTTTCTTCATCCCAAGCCACACCATCGGGTTTTTTGGACTTTTTCATTTTCAAGCTTTTATGCAAACATAGGGGGGATATTTTTGAAAAGCAACGATAAATCTTAAGAACGGACCGAGAAAACTTAAAAAAGTATTAATTTTGGGCTTGCTAATCGGTCCTATAGCTCAGTTGGTTAGAGTAGCTGACTCATAATCAGTTGGTCCCTGGTTCGAGCCCAGGTGGGACCACCAACAGAAACCGTAATAATCTAAAATTCAGATTATTGCGGTTTTTTTTGCCTTATTGGCAACAAACCTAATGTTTTTCACCTTGTAAACTAAAAGCTAAAACTTTTCTTCTCTTTTTTGTTTTCTTAAGGAGGGGTGGGTTTACATTTCTTTTGGGTTTCATATATGATTGCTTTCCCACTCAGATGCCAACAATAAATACACTTACCAATGAAAATAGAAATAGAACTAACAAAGAGGCAAGTAAATACTCAAAGGCAACTACCTAAAGTCCTATCTATTGGTTTAATATATTTTTTGGAGCCTCCTTGCACTTTTTTTAATCTCTTCCTTTTGGATGTTTTTGCCTCATACCGATGTCTTTAGAAAGGGGCTCTACTTTTCGTTGGCAGGAATTGTGATGACAGTCGTCATTTTGTTTTTATAATTAAAGTCAAAACAGTTTTTAAGGTTCCTTTCATCTGCGAAAAATCCTTCGGTAGGAATACTTGAGGGCTAGCTATAAGGTCTTCTATGGCTTTCATAATTGAGAGTCCAAAAGCCTTATTCTAAGCAGGCATAACCTGTATAAGAATGATTTCTAAACGATTCAGTAAAGAAGTGATGACCAACAAAGATTGCTAATGCCTAACTGCTGAAGTAGAAAAGGTTTTAACGCGAATCAAAAGCATTAGAAGTTACGACAAATATAAAAGTGCTACTGAGCTAATGGAAAGAGATTAATTAAACATTAATCCCTTTCATCATTTTATTCCAGTACAAATAGGGAAGCATGTATTTTTTAAGCATCCACAAGCGCCAGTGTTCTTTGGAACTGTCTTTAATCAAGAGTTGCTTTAACTTCGGGTCAGGAATAAAATTGTTGTCA
>CBFIJA010000038.1:0-16405 GCA_965662875.1 Candidatus Arcticimaribacter sp. | reverse complement strand
AGCAATATCATCGCTCAATACCGTTTCTACAATTTCTTCTAGAAATTCATCATAAATCTGATCCTTATCCCCCGCTGTAAAGCCACCACCGTGAAAAAACAACACCACACCCTTTAAATCAGAACCATTGGGTAAGAGAACATCCAGCTGTTGACGTTCGCCGGTGCCGTAGGCAACATCTTCAAAAAAAAGAGCGTCTCCTCCCAAAGGAGATGCTGATAAAGGGACGCCTAATCGACTGGAAATATCGGTTGCAGAAAGACTGGAGTTTTCATTTTTACTGCATGAAAAAAGAACGAAAAGAAGGGCGAAGTAACTAAGTTTTTTCATGGGTAGGTTTTTTACAATATATAAATAAATACATTACTCTTCAAGACCCTCTGGGTATAGAAAATGATTGTAGGGAAAACGCGTAACGTGAATGTCACGAATGGCTGCATAGGCACGTTTGCGGAAATCTTCTAAATTCTCTTTGTTCAATGCGGAAATAAAAAGTGCATTCCCATTCATCTTAGCCATCCAAGTGGCTTCCCATTCAGAAAGTGAGAAATGCTTAGAGGTTCGCTCGGTCGTCAAATCGTCTTCTTCTATTTCTTCTGGAGAATACGCATCAATTTTATTGAACACCATTAATGTAGGCTTGTCTTGACTTTTTATCTCGGTTAAAATTTGATTAACGGACGCAATATGCTCCTCAAAATTGGGATGAGCAATGTCGACTACATGCAAAAGCAAATCGGCTTCTATTACCTCATCCAAAGTGCTTTTAAACGATTCTACCAATTGTGTGGGAAGCTTTCGAATAAACCCTACTGTGTCACTTAGTAAAAAAGGAAGGTTTCCAATAACTACCTTTCGTACGGTAGTATCCAAAGTGGCAAAAAGTTTATTTTCAGCAAACACTTTACTCTTTGACAAAACATTCATCAAGGTAGATTTCCCTACGTTGGTATAGCCGACTAAGGCAACCCGAACCAGCGCGCCCCTGTTTCCTCTTTGGGTAGCCATTTGTTTGTCTATTACCGCTAATTTCTTTTTGAGTAAGGTGATTTTATCCCGTACGATTCTTCGGTCCGTTTCAATCTCGGTTTCCCCAGGACCGCGCATTCCAATTCCCCCTTTTTGTCGTTCCAAGTGGGTCCAAAGCCCTTTAAGACGCGGCAGTAGATATTGGTATTGTGCCAACTCTACCTGAGTACGTGCATAGCTGGTTTGTGCGCGCTGTGCAAAAATATCCAAGATCAATCCGGTGCGATCTAAAATTTTACACTTGAGAAATTTTTCAATATTGTTTTGTTGGGCAGGAGTCAATTCATCATCAAATATAACCGTAGAAACATCCTCTTCTTTTACAAACTGTTCCACTTCAGTCAATTTTCCACTTCCAATAAACGTCTTCGGATTGGGGAGATTGATTTTTTGAGTAAAGCGTTTGACCACTTCTCCCCCAGCGGTTAAAGCCAAAAAAGCCAACTCATCCAGGTATTCTTTAGATTGATCTTCGTCTTGTTGTTGATTGATGATTCCAACCAAAACTGTTTTCTCTACCGAGAGGGTTTTCTTTTCAAGCATAGATTAGCTTTCCCATTTTTTTAACTCCATTGTATCTTCAGCAAAAACAGCATAGGTGAAATGCGTAATCCAATCGCCTAAGTTGATGTAACGCGCTTGATCGTTTAAAGCTATATCCAGAGGGATATGTCGGTGTCCAAAAACAAAATAATCGCGGGCTTTTTCTTTATACTTTCGGTGGGCATATTGCGCCAACCATTCCTTATCCTCCCCTAAAAAAACAGCATCCTCTTCCCCTGAAATCATTTTATTTTTTACGGACAAATAATGACCAAGACGCATCCCAATGTCTGGGTGTAACCAACGAAAACACCATTGAAAGAAAGGATTGGTGAATATTTTTTTCATGCGTTTGTATCCTTTGTCCTCCGGTCCTAAACCATCCCCGTGCCCTATGAAAAAAAGAAAATCGTTGAAGCGAAACTCTTTGGGATGATGGTGCACTTCCATTCCTATTTCTTTTTCTAAATAGTCCAACATCCAAAGGTCATGATTGCCAACAAAAAAGTGTATGGGTATTCCTGCATCAGACATTTCAGCCAATTTCCCCAATACACGAACGAAGCCTTTGGGGACAACTGTTTTATATTCAAACCAGAAATCAAACAAATCCCCCAATAAAAAAAGAGCTGCAGCATCTTCTTGAATCTCATTTAACCACTTTACAAAACGTTTCTCACGGGATATACTGTCCGCTGGAGTAGGTGCCCCCAAATGGTTATCTGAAGCAAAGTATATTTTCTTCCCTTTAGGAATTTGCATGAATGTCAATTATGGAATAAAGATAGGAAGTTTCTAGCCAATCGCTTGGGCAAGGTCCTCAATCAGATCCTGAGCATCTTCTATCCCAACACTCAAACGAATCAACGCATCTACTACGCCACTTTTCTCGCGTTCTTCTTTTGGAATAGAAGCGTGTGTCATACTTGCAGGATGTCCTGCCAAGCTCTCTACCCCACCCAAAGATTCTGCCAATGTGAACAGTTGAAGTTTTTCTACAATTTTCATCGCCGCTTTATAATCTGCTCCTTTTGGAATAAAAGAAAGCATACCCCCAAAATCTTTCATTTGGGCTTTTGCAACTTCGTGATTGGGATGCGTGTCAAAACCAGGCCAAAACACCTTTTCAACAGCAGGGTGCTGTGCCAAATATTCCGCTACAGCTTTTCCATTTTCACAGTGACGCTGTAGGCGAACGTGCAACGTTTTTATTCCCCTGAGGGTTAAAAAACTATCCATTGGGCCTGGGACGGCTCCACTTGCATTTTGAATGAAAGCCAAACGTTCTTGCAAGTCATCGTCATTGACCACCAATGATCCTAAAACAACATCAGAGTGCCCCGCAAGGTATTTAGTCGCGGAATGCATGACGATATCTGCTCCAAAATTCAAGGGCTGTTGCAGGTAAGGTGATGCAAAAGTGTTGTCTACTGCCAACAGTAAATTGTGCTTTTTAGCAATCGTGGAAACTGCAGCTATATCAATCACATTCATCATAGGATTGGTAGGGGTCTCTACCCAAATCAAACGTGTATTTGAATTGATTTTTTCTTCTATAAGTGCAGGCCTATCCATAGGAACAAAATGAAACTTTAACCCAAAATCTTCAAATATTTTTGTGAATAAACGGTACGATCCGCCATATAAGTCATGCGTAGAGATCACTTCGTCTCCAGGGCTCAATAACTTCATGACGGCATCCATGGCCGCCAAACCCGAAGCAAAAGCCAATCCGTGGTTTCCGTTTTCAATGCTGGCCAGAGATTTTTCCAAAGCCGTTCTCGTCGGGTTATGCGTTCTGCTGTATTCATACCCCTTATGTCCTCCGGGGGTGGTTTGTGCATAGGTAGAGGTTTGATAAATTGGGGGCATTACTGCGCCGTAAGCTGGGTCCGGAGACTGGCCTCCGTGAATGGTTGCACTGTTGAATCGAAGTTTCTTTTCCATAATAATTTTAAGCATCGTAGTCCACCGCAAAGGTAAGAGTTTCCCCCAATTTCCATTTCTTTTCATGGAAATTGATTTTCTTTGTTCTTCAAAGCAATACCCATGGATGTTTTTTATTATTTAAGCAGTTGCGATACTTGTAAACGAATCCTTAAAACCCTTGATCTGCCTGCCAGCATTACGCAAATAGACATAAAAAAAAATCCATTGGATGAACCACAACTACAAGCGTTGTATGAGATAACGCAATCCTATGAAGCCCTTCTGAATAAACGGGCACAAAAATTAAAGGAAATCGATAAGTCTAGCTTGACCGAAGAAAAAATTAAAACATTACTGTTGACGCATTATACTTTTTTAAAGCGCCCAGTACTTTTATATAAGAATCAACTTTTTGTAGGCAATGCAAAAGGTGTAATTGAAGACGCCAAAATAGCCTTGCATGGATAAGCGGCTAATTGCCCTCTTGGCAGCAATTGGAGCGACGACCATTTATGGGTTGAATCACACCATTATGAAAGTGATAATGCCAGACTATATTGGTCCTTATGGATTGGTCCTCTTACGCGTCATCACGGCTTCTGTTTTATTTTTTCTTTGCAGTTTCTTTTTTCCAAAAGAAAAAATTGACCCCAAAGATTACCTCAGGATTTTTGCAGCTACTGCTTTTGGGATGTGCCTTAATATGGTATTCTTCATCAAAGGGCTGAGTCTATCTACCCCAATCAACAGTTCGGTAATCATTACCATAATGCCCATCATTGTTTTACTGCTTTCTGCAATCTTTCTAAAAGAACGAATAACCTCCTTAACAATCACCGGGATTGTTTTTGGCTTTTTAGGCGCGCTTACCCTCGTCTTGTATGGAAATTCCTTTATTAAAAACGCCCCCAATATCCCCCTGGGAAACGCCATGATGCTGATAAATGCTTTTAGCTACGGCGCTTATCTCGTCATCATTAAACCAATAACAAAAAAATACCATGTCATTACATTAATGAAATGGATGTTCCCGTTAGGGGTGTTGATGAATCTCCCCTTTGGACTGAATGAACTCACTGCTGTTGCCTGGTCTGGCTTGCCTTGGGAAGGAATTTGGCGCATTGGTTTTGTATTGTTTTTTACTACTTTCTTTGCTTACCTTTTGAACATGTATGCGCTTCGAGAAGTACCGCCATCAACCATTGGTGTGCTGACCTATGTGCAGCCCATTATTGCCATTCTATATGCCAGCTTTACGGGAAATGATCAATTGGATGGAGTGAAAAGCCTGGCTACACTGCTTGTTTTTGTAGGCGTATATTTGGTAACCAAAAGGGCAAAAGTTTAATTTTTTATTTACTTTTAACCTGCATCCAAAATTATTAGAATGAAGAAAACACTAATCTTAGGCCTTGCTTTACTCCTGACTGCCTGTGGTGGCGAAAGCGATAAAAAGAAAAAAGGATTTGAATACAACCGCACCAAGAAAGAAGAGAAAAAAGCAGCTCAAGTTCAAGAGACTGTACCCATAGATTTAAACAATGTAGGGATCGGTCCAATGAAAGACTTGGTGTTCGAAGATGCTATTGATGCACCCATGGCAGAGATCGGAAAAACCGCTTTTCAACAAAAATGTACGGCTTGCCACAAAACAAACGCAAGACTTATAGGTCCAAAAATGGAAGGTATTTTTGAAAAACGTCATCCCGCTTGGGTAATGAATATGATTCTAAACCCTATAAAAATGGTAAAGGAAGATCCGATTGCTATGGCGTTGCTGAAAGAATACAACAACACCCTAATGATCAATCAAAACCTAAGCCAAGAAGAAGCAAGAGCTATTGTAGAATACTTGAGAACGTTATAAAGAATACGCTCTTCCTCCCGTAGCTTCTTCAACACTAATGCACCCTTTTTGTTGTCCGGGTACAGGCACGTAGGCCATTACCTCTTCTCCAATAATCACATTGGATTTAAATGCGAAAACGGCTAAATCTCTAAATCCGTGTAAGAATTCGTGCGCTATGCCTTCTAGAGGGGGCATTGCATCGGTTCCAGCAGAAAGCTGTTCCATGTAAGCATTATAATCTGACTTGCGTTGGGCTTTGTCTTCTTGCGTTGCTCTTAGATAGTTATTCAACTGTCCGTCTACATCCTCTAAGCTAAGCTCTTCTACGTTTTCTTTCCCAGCAGCTTTTTGCGCCAAGCTTGAAAAAATATCCAAGGACATTCGAAAAGCTTCTCGCTCTTCCTCTGAACTTACAGTCGTCAAATATTTATCCATAAATTGGACTAAGTTCAAATCCGTAGCTCCGGGAATATCGGCTGTGGTGGGTAACATTACCTCCGCTAATTTCTCAGCCAATGCAGCTTCTTCTAGCGATAAGAATTCAGGAACCCATCCTGCTTCTGCAGTTTGACAACTTTGTACCAATCCCGCTACTGTAGGGGTTAAGGCGAGGGCTCCAAAGGATAACCCAATATTTTTTAATACGGTTCTTCTTTGCATAACTAAGAAATTATAGGTTCATTTTCTTCAACTCTTCTACAGCGAAATTTACTGCTCTGGCGGTTAATGCCATATAGGTTAAGGATGGATTTTGGTTTGCTGCAGAAGTCATACAAGCTCCATCAGTTACAAACACATTAGCTACCCCATGCACCTGATTGTTTTTATTTAAAACCGAAGTTTTAGGATCATGTCCCATTCGGGCCGTTCCCATTTCATGAATTCCTAAACCAAGGTGATAATCGTCTTCAAAACCTTTTACGTTTTTAAAACCTGCAGATTCAAGCATTTCTATGGCCTGCTGCTTCATGTCTACCCGCATTGCCCGCTCGTTCTCTTTGATTTCTGCATCAAAGGTAACGGTCGGTAATCCCCATTGATCCAATTTATCGTAATCGAGGTACATTCTATTTTCGTGATAAGGCAGGGTTTCTCCAAAACCGTTCAAGCCTATGGTCCATCCTCCAGGGTTTAGGATAGAGTTTTTAAATTCTGCCCCATACGCCATTTCTTTTACGTTTTCTTTCCAAGATCCTCGGCTTCCTCCTCCTTGGTAGCCATAGCCTCTTAAAAAGTTTTTCTGATTGGTGTCTCCGCCAATGTTTCTAAATCTAGGGATATAAAGGCCATTGGGTCTTCTTCCGGTAAAATATTGATCATCAAAACCATCTACTTCAGCATCGGCACCCACTTTAAAGTGGTGATCCATCAAATTATGCCCCAATTCCCCAGAAGTATTCCCCATTCCGTTAGGGAAAGCTTCTGATTTCGATTGCATTAAAATTGCTGTAGAAGCAACCGCAGAAGCACATAAGAATATCACTTTTGCTTTGAATTCTAGGGTTTCTTTCGTAACCCGGTCAATTACACGTACACCAGAGGCTTTTTTTGTATTGGGGTCATAGATCACCTCATGAACAATAGAGTCGGGTCGAAGGGTCATGTTGCCTGTCGCCTCTGCCATAGGTAAGGTAGAAGATAAACTACTAAAATACCCCCCAAAAGGACAACCACGCATACAGCGGTTACGGTATTGGCAGTTGATTCTTCCTGCTCCAGGTTTTGTCCCCTCTGTTAAGTGCGCTGTTCTTCCAATGGTCAATAAACGATCTGTGTATTTTGAAGCGATTGAACTTTTCAATTCACGCTCTACACAGTTCAATTCCATGGGTTTTAGGAATTCGCTATCGGGTAACTGTGGAAGCCCAAGTGCTTCTCCACTTATTCCCGCATGTTTTTCGACATGACTGTACCAGGGGGCTAAATCTTCATAACGAATCGGCCAGTCTACTGCGATTCCTTCTTTTGCATTGGCTTCAAAATCAAAGTTACTCAAACGATAACTTTGTCTCCCCCACATGATCGAACGTCCACCGACATGGTACCCTCGACACCAATCAAACTGTTTGTCTTCATTGTATGGATGATCGATATCGTCTACGAAAAAGTGCTTGCGGGATTCGGTAGTTGTGTATCCCGTTCGGCTCTGCTTTGGTTGACGTGCTTTTGCCTCTTGCGTAATTACTTCTCCCGCAGGATAATCCCAAGGATCATTGTTCATGGTTTTATAATCGTCAATGTGCTTGACGTCTCTACCGCGTTCCAAAACAAGGGTTTTCAATCCCTTTTCGGTTAGTTCTTTTGCTGCCCATCCACCGCTAATTCCGGTTCCAACAACTATAGCATCGTACTCTGTAGGGATGTTTTTGAGACTCATTGGGTTGTGTTTATTTGTGTGTTTATCCCCACAATATAGATACATCTGTTATGAAAATTCAATGAATGTTGTGTTTTTTTTTGAAGATTGTGATTTAAAACGTTTTCGTTTATTAAATTGACAAAGAAATGCACTGCAAAGTACTGATATCAAAAACATATTTTACTTTGTCATAAACCCATTACTACAGCACATGAAACGAAGAACATTTTTTAAGAACACCGCGATTGCAAGCGCAGCCTATGCAGGATTGGGTTTTTATGCTTGTGGTAATCTACAAACGCCTAGAAAAGCCTTGAGTAAAAAAAGTCTTCCACCGTTTTTTAAACTTTCCCTTGCGCAGTGGTCGCTTCACCGTGCTATACAAAGTCAAGCCCTCAGCCCCTATGATTTTGCGAAAACAGCAAAAGAATTGGGCTTTGAAGGAGTTGAATACGTCAATGATTTGTATCAAGATGTAATGAAGGCCGTAGATAAACCCAAAGCACTAAAAAACTTTATCACAAAATCAAATGCTGCCGCTAAAATGCATGGTGTAGAAAATGTATTGATAATGGTAGATGGTGAAGGCGATCTGGCGGTACCCAATAAAAGTGAACGGTTCCGTGCAATAGAAAACCACAAAGCTTGGATAGAAGCAGCTGCAGAAATGGAATGCCATTCCCTTCGAATAAATCTTTTTGGCGAACGCAATCCCGAAGCATGGCTAAAACAATCTACAGAAAGCATGAATGCTTTAGGTGAATACGCTCTAGGGTATAACGTCAATGTCATCATTGAAAATCACGGCTACCTCTCTTCTAACGCGGCTTTGGTCGTGCAAATGTTAGAAAACATTGAACACCCCAACTGTGGTACCTTACCCGACTTTGGAAACTTTTGCTTGGAAAGAGCTGGAGGTGATCGATGGGAAGGGGAGTGTATAAAGGAATACGATCGCTACAAAGGCGTGTCGGAACTTTTACCAAAAGCTTTTGCCGTGAGTGCAAAATCGCATGAATTTGATGAAAATGGAAATGAAATCCACTCCGACTACCTCCGCATGCTTCAAATGGTAAAAGATGTAGGATATAGTGGGTATATAGGAGTAGAATACGAGGGCCCAACCCTTTCTGAAACCGAAGGAATATTGGCCACTAAAAATCTTCTACTTGCCAGTGCAGAAAAACTTGTTTAATTAAAACCAACCAAATGAATTTTACTACCAAACTACAACTATCATTAATGATGTTTCTCCAATTTTTTATTTGGGGAGGCTGGTTTGTAACCCTTGGCACCTTTATGGGGAATAACCTAGGAGCCTCTGGGGCCGAAACAGCAATGGCGTTTTCAACCCAATCTTGGGGCGCCATAATTGCACCCTTTATTATAGGTCTTATTGCAGACCGTTATTTTAATGCCGAACGCATTCTTGGGGTATTGCACCTTGTGGGAGCCGTATTGATGTATCAAATGGCAAATGCTAGCGGTTTTAATGAATTTTACCCCTATGTCTTGGGGTATATGATTGCGTACATGCCTACCCTGGCTTTGGTCAACTCGGTTTCCTTCAATCAAATGAAAGATCCAGCAAAAGAGTTTTCGTTCATCCGAGTATTTGGTACAATCGGCTGGATTGTAGCCGGTTTGGTCATCAGTTATGTATTCCATTGGGATGCAGAAGCCGCAATAAAATCCGGTGCTCTTGCCAATACCTTTACGATGGTAGCCATTGCCTCGGCCATATTAGGACTCTTTAGTTTTACACTCCCAAAAACACCTCCCTCGAATACCGATGGCCAGGCGTTATCGCTTGGAGATTTATTGGGCTTTGATGCGTTAAAACTTTTAAAAGACCGTAATTTTTTAATGTTTTTCATAACTTCTGTTCTCATATGCATTCCCCTTGCTTTTTATTACCAACAAGCCAATCCTTTTTTGGTGGAATTGGGCATGGAAAATCCAACGGGAAAAATGACCATTGGACAGGCCAGTGAGGTGCTATTTATGTTATTATTACCCGTTTTTTTCAAACGCTTTGGGTTTAAAAAGACAATCCTAGTCGGAATGTTGGCTTGGGCAATCCGTTATACTTTATTTGCATACGGCAATGCAGGTGAACTCGCTTTCATGCTCATTACAGGCATTGCCCTTCATGGAATTTGTTATGACTTCTTCTTTGTTTCTGGACAGATCTACACGGATTTTAAAGCAGGAGAAAAAGTAAAAAGTGCAGCGCAAGGACTCATTACTTTGGCTACTTATGGTGTAGGAATGCTCATCGGTTTTTGGGTGGCTGGAAAAATATCCGACACCTATACCCTGGCCGATGGTCAGCACAATTGGGAAATGATTTGGCTTTTACCTGCAGCTTTTGCTTTGGCGGTGATGCTGTTATTTTTTGTTATTTTTAAGGAAGAAAAAATCGAACTAAAAGACGCTTAATTTGAGTAAAAAAATACGTTTAGGAATTGTAGGTGGAGGCGGAGATTCCCTTATAGGAGTTGTGCATAGAATCGCTTCGTCTATGTTTGATCGTTTCACGATCGTAGGGGGCTGTTTTAACCCTAACTTGGAAGAAAATAAGCAATTTGCAGAACATATAGGTGTACCATTAAATCGTGTATACGAAACTTTTGAAGACATGGTCGCAAAAGAGGCTGCGCTTCCCGAGGAACAACGCATGGAAGTCATTTCTGTTTTGACGCCTAATTTTTTGCACTTTCCCATGGCCAAACAACTCTTGGAAAATGGATTCAATGTGATTTGCGAAAAACCTTTAACAACTACCTATGCAGAGGCACAAGAATTGGAAAATCTCCAAGCAGAAAAAAATGTAACCTTTGCCGTAACCTATACGTATACAGGCTACCCTATGGTTCGCCAAATGAGAGAAATGATTCATCAAGGGGCCATTGGAACACTCCAAAAAGTAGATTTACAATACTACCAAGGCTGGATTAATCCCTTTATGCATCAACCCGAAGACCGGAAAAATGTATGGCGATTGGACCCGGAAAAAGGAGGGCAAAGTTGTTGTATTGGTGACATTGGCACCCATGCTTTTGATATGGTAGAATATGTCACTGGAAGAAAAATACAGAAGATTTTAGCTGATCTTAATTATTTATATGAAGACAATGCACTCGATGTAGATGGAACTATTCTTGTTCGTTTCAACGACTACTTTAAAGGAGTGATTCGTGCCAGTCAAATTGCTACAGCAGAGGAAAATAGCTTTACGGTTCAAATTTATGGTGCCAAAGGAGGATTGAAATGGGAACAAGAAAACCCAAACTACCTTACTTTTATCCAAGAAGGAAAGCCTGCACAGATAATAAAACCAGGACATGCGTTCCTGTCCGAATTTTCTTTGTCCTCTTCAAAAATTCCCCCAGGACATCCTGAAGGTCTTTTTGATGCCATGGGGAATATTTACAATGGTGTAGCCAAAGCATTGCGCAATGAAAACCCGCATCCTGGAGCCTTTCCTACCTTGGAAGAAGGAGCCAGAGGAATGCTTTTCATTGAAAAAGTCTTGGAATCCCATAAAGAAGGAAACATTTGGGTAAATCTATAAAACCATAACACGTGAAAACAATCAAAGGACCTGCCGTATTTCTAGCGCAGTTTATCGATAAAAAAGACCCTTTCAACAGTTTGGATGGGCTTTGTAAATGGGCTGCTGACTTGGGGTATAAGGGGATTCAAATCCCGACCAGTGATACATGGCTCATTGATTTAGACCAAGCAGCTGAAAGCCAAACCTATTGTGATGATCTAAAAGGAAAAATAAATTCTTATGGCTTGGAGATCACTGAACTTTCAACACACCTCCAAGGACAATTGGTAGCTGTTCATCCTGCTTACGATCAAATGTTCGATAATTTTGCGCCAGATGCCGTAAAGAACAATCCCAAAGCCCGCACAGAATGGGCTGTAGATCAAGTAAAAAAAGCAGGCATTGCTAGCCGCCGACTGGGCTTAAAAGCACATGCTACTTTTTCAGGTTCCCTCTTGTGGCCCTATTGGCATCCATGGCCACAACAACCCGAGGGCCTTATGGATTTGGGCTTTAAAGAACTGGCCAACCGTTGGCTTCCTATACTAAATGTTTTTGATGAAAATGGTGTGGACGCTTGTTACGAGATTCACCCTGGAGAAGACCTCCATGATGGGATCACCTTTGAACGCTTTTTGGCGGCAACAGGAAATCACAAACGAGTGAATATTTTATACGACCCCAGTCATTTTGTCCTTCAACAATTGGACTACCTAACCTATATTGACCATTATCACGAATTCATAAAAGCCTTTCACGTAAAAGATTCTGAATTTAAACCCAACGGCAAAAAAGGAGCTTTCGGCGGTTATGGAGATTGGAGAGATCGCGCTGGACGTTATCGCTCCCCAGGGGACGGACAAATCGATTTTAAGACTATATTTACAAAACTAACCGAATACGGCTGCGATGTGTGGGCCGTTATGGAGTGGGAATGCTGTATAAAAAGCCCTGAACAAGGAGCCAGAGAAGGAGCACCCTTTATTGCAAATCACATCATTGAAGCCACTGAAAAAGCCTTTGACGATTTCGCTGGCGGTACCATAGACCAAAATCATTTAAGAAAAATTTTAAACCTTTAAACCTGTATCAAATGAAAAATGTTTTCTTAATGGTGGCCCTGGCAGTAAGCCTTGGTTGTTTTGGAAATCCCACCAAAAAAACAACGGAAAAAAAGAATGAAATGCAAGAATCTCAAGACGAGTGGACCCTCCTTTTTGATGGTGCTACGCTAAACGGATGGCACCAATATAACGGTGACGAAATTGGTTCGGAGTGGTCAGCCAAAGAAGGAGTATTGACTTTTGAGCCTAAAGAAAATAGACAATGGGGAGATGGTGGAAAAAACATTGTAACAGATAATGTTTACACAAATTTTGTCTTGTCCATTGAATGGAATGTCTCAGAAGGAGGGAATTCTGGACTTTTCTGGGGGGTACAAGAAGGAGAAGAATATGGAGAACCTTACGTCACAGGCCCCGAAATTCAAATCTTAGACAATGAACGCCACCCGGATGCAAAAGCAAATCCAAAATTTCATCAAGCAGGTGCTTTATATGACTTGGTCCAGCCAAGTGCAGATGTATGTAATCCGGCAGGTGAATGGAATCATGTTTTACTGACCATAGATCACAGAAAAAATGAAGGGAACGTCGTCTTAAACGGAACTGAGATTGTACGTTTTCCTCTCAGTGGTGAAGAATGGGACAACTTGGTTGAGAACAGTAAATTCAAAGGATGGAAAGGCTTTGGTGAATTTAAAACTGGAAAGATTGGTCTACAAGACCATGACGACAAAGTGTCTTTCAAAAACATTAAAATCAAAACGCTCTAAAAGAACACATGATTGTATCCATGACAGGTTTCGGGAAGAGCGAAACCCAATTCCAAAATAAAAAAATCAACCTTGAAGTCAGAACGCTAAACAGCAAAAACATTGACCTAAACATTCGAACGCCACACTGCTATCGAGAATTGGAAGGGAAAATCCGGGGAAAAATAAATGCACAACTGGTACGTGGAAAAATTGATGTTTCCGTATTCGTGGATTACTCGGGGGCAGACAGTGCAACGGTATTGAACAAAGAAGTCATCTCAGGCTACCTTCGTCAACTTGAAGAAATACACCCAGGGGATACCACGGAGCTATTAAAAATGGCTGTTCGATTACCCGATGCCCTGAAAACAGAAAAAGAAGCCATTGACAACGCTGAAATGGAAGTTGTTCTTGCCATACTTGATGAAACCTTAGAAAACGTAATTCAACATCGTTCTTCTGAAGGAAAAGCCATGGAAAAAGACTTCCTATTGCGTCTTAATGAACTGGAACTGTTACTCAATCAAGCCATTGAAATTGATCCTGAACGCAAAGAACGGATCAGTGAAAAACTTTCTTCTGCATTGGAAAAACTTCAGGTTGAAGTCGATAACAATCGCTACGAACAAGAGTTGATTTATTATTTAGAAAAATACGATATCACAGAAGAAAAAGTACGCTTGGCCAATCACATTAGCTACTTTAAAGAAATCATGGCACAAGAGAAACCCAACGGAAAAAAGCTTGGTTTTATCGCGCAAGAGATGGGAAGAGAAATCAACACCATCGGTTCTAAAGCCAACCATGCCGGTTTACAAAAAATAGTCGTTCAAATGAAAGACGAACTCGAAAAAGTAAAAGAACAGTTGCTAAACGTCCTCTAATGAAACGCGGAAAGCTATTTGTTTTTTCGGCGCCCTCAGGCAGTGGAAAAACGACCTTAGTACATCATTTATTGAATCAAAACCTCCCTTTAGGGTTTTCCATTTCTGCTACCTCACGTGCACCTAGAGGAAAAGAAGTAGATGGAAAAGACTATTACTTTTTAAGCGAGAAGGACTTCCGAGAAAAAATCAATAAAGACGCTTTTGTTGAATACGAAGAAGTTTATGAAAGCGCCTTTTATGGTACTTTACGTTCTGAAATAGAACGGTTATGGGCTGAAGGAAAGCATGTTCTTTTTGATATAGATGTTGTCGGAGGACTCAATGTTAAAGCCCAATTCCCAGAAGAAACACTTTCCATTTTTGTCCAACCACCCTCCTTAGAAGAATTGGAAAATCGTCTGCGTAATAGAGGGACAGAAACAGAAGATAAAATCCAACAACGTCTTGACAAATCGGCAAAAGAATTGGTTTATGCCCAAGATTTTGATGTCATTTTGGTGAATGACAATCTGAACCTAGCCAAACAAGAAGTGGTACGTTTGGTAAAGCAATTCTTACAATCCTAACCAATTCGCTACCTTTGCATTATGCTAAAAGTAGGTTTATTTTTCGGCAGTTTTAATCCCATCCATATCGGACATCTCATTCTAGCAAATCATTTTGCTGAGTACAGTGGTCTGGACGAAGTGTGGTTGGTGGTAACGCCACAAAATCCTTTCAAAAAAAAGCAAAGCTTGCTCGGGAACAATCACCGCTTGGAATTGGTGTTTCGCGCTACGGAAGAATATCCCAAATTAAAACCGAGTGCAATCGAGTTTGATTTACCTATCCCAAATTACACTAGTGTTACCCTAGCCCATTTAGAAGAAAAATACCCTAGCAAAACATTTTGCTTGCTCTTGGGAGAGGATAATATACGTAGCTTTCATAAGTGGAAAAACTACAATCACATCATAGAAAATTACACGCTATATGTCTATCCACGAGGGGAAGAAAAAAACAGTCAAAAAAAATTTGAAGACCACCACAATATAAAAAGAATAACGGCCCCAAAAATAGAACTCTCCTCTTCTCAGATTCGAAAAGCCATAAAAGAAGGAAAAAATATACGCCCTCTTATGCCGCCAGAAAGCTGGAAATATTTGGATGAAATGAATTTTTATAAAAGATGAAACAAAGAATAGAGTACATTCCTTTAGGCTTACTTTTCCTTCTTTGGGGCTTTACAACGGTTCATTTTTCAGACCTGCCAGAAACCCTGCCCATACATTTCGATGCATTGGGAAAACCAGATGATTTTGGTCCCCGTTCTTATGCTTTTGGCTTGCCCATAGTCGCGAGTATTCTTTATGGACTATTATCTTTAGTTGGCAAAAGAAAAAAAGTGCCAACAAAGGATAAATATGTACTCTTATGGATACAAAGCCTAATCGTATTGATTTTTGCCTACATCCAAGTTCAAAGTTTTTTAGTGGCATTAGGAAGAAGTAATGGATTAGGCAGTTGGTTCTTACCCCTTTGTGTAGGACTACTTTTATTTCCGCTACTCCTTAATCATCTACTGAAAAAGAAATAAGCTATTCTTTTTCTAATACTTCAGCAATCAACCTTTTTGTTAAGGCTTCTCTACTCCAAAGGTGGAGATCAGGATAGTGGTTTACCTCTTTTTTAGGTGCATTTAAAAGCGTTTGAATAAAGTCCTGTAGGCCTTTTGTGTTTTCAGGTGAAATCATCTTCGCACAACTTCCTTGACCCATAAATAGTCCAGCTGCAGAATTAGGATCACCCAACGAAAGCACCGGTACCGCAGTTGCTAAGTACTCCAATACTTTTCCGGAAATCATTTCGGTTTGGGCACCTTCAAAAATAAAATTCAACAACAAATCTCCACTTTTCATGAGTGCAACCGCTTCTGCGTGCGGCAAATACCCATGGTATTTAACCCTTACATTGGGCAGTGTTTCCTTGATTTCTTTAAGGATAGAATCGTCTATATTTCCGGCCAATGAAAAGCAAATGGAACGTTGCGTTTTTATCCGTTGCAAGGCCAGTAAAAATTCAGGATAGGCTTGATTTCGCGTCAATAATCCGGTATATACAATGTGAAAATAGGAAGTATTTACTTCTCCATTTACAGCAGTCATCAACTCGGCATCAAATCCATTAGGAAGACGTACAAAGTTTTGTTGAGGAGCCTTTTCCATTAGTTTTTGCTGTAATTCTCCCCCTACTGTTGTAATGATTCCAGAGGCTGCCAACAACACCTTTCTTTCCCATGCTGCATCACGTTTTTCTGCTATCGTGCTACGATACAATTGTGCGTTGTAAAAAATTGACGTCCAAGGATCTCGAAAATCCGCCCACCAATTCAATGGATAGGACTTGGACAATGCCAGTCCTATTAAATGAGCAGAGTGTGGGGGGCCAGTAGTAA
>CBFIJA010000037.1:0-16768 GCA_965662875.1 Candidatus Arcticimaribacter sp. | reverse complement strand
CGTATGGATAAAGAATTGCTGGTCAATACCTATTGGCAGTCCAATACGTTGTTGATGATTAAAAGGGCGCATAAATATTTCCCGCAAATAGAGAAAATTTTAAAGGAGGAAGGCATACCGGAAGATTTTAAATATTTGGCTTTGATTGAAAGTGGATTAGAGCAAGTAATTTCGCCTTCGGGCGCAAAAGGCTTTTGGCAAATCATGCGGGCTACAGGAAAAGAAATGGGCTTGGAAATCAACAGCAATGTAGACGAGCGTTATAACATAGAACTTTCTACACGTGTAGCCTGTAAATACTTGAAAAAAGCAAAAGACAAACTCGGATCCTGGACGTTGGCAGCCGCATCCTACAATAGAGGAATCAGTGGCATTAGACGTTTACTGGAAAAACAACAAGTAGACAATTATTACGATCTTTTATTGAATACCGAAACCAAGCGTTACCTTTTTAGGATTTTAGCAGTGAAGTCTATCGTTACTCAACCTGATCGTTTTGGATTTATGATCAATGAAAACGATTTGTATCCGGTACAAGAAACAAGAAGCATTCCGGTAGATACAGCCATTTCCAATATCGCCAGTTTTGCAAAGGCAATGAATTTGACCTATAAAGAAATTAAGCTACACAACCCATGGCTGATTCAAAATCACTTGAACAACAAGTCCAGGAAATTGTATCACATTCAGCTTCCCATTACTGCAGCGGTAGGGCCTTAGATTTTCTTTAGCTGTTGCTGCATCATTTTGATTTGCGCTCCCAGCATATTGTGTTTATCCAGTTTCTTGGCTTCTCCTAAAAGTTGGACGGCTTCCCGTTTTCTCCTTTTTTGCATTAAGATGCCTGCAAGGCTCATTTTTGCCATAGCAATGTCGGTGTCCATAGAGAGTCCTAAGTCAAGCGCTCTTCGGAAAAACTTTTCTGCCTTGGTGAGGTTGCTTTGCGATAGAATAACTCCGTGCAAGTAGTTGTAGTATCCTTGCTGTTTTTTTACCAAACTGGCTTCTGGGTTTTTAATGCGGTTTAACCAACGCAGTGTCCCCTCAAAATCTTGTTTACGTAACTTTAGGAAGGCCAAAAGAATAATCTCATTTTTAAAATAAAGGAAAATAAATACCCCCATTATAAAAAGTAAAAAAATCCCATTTCCTATCTCATTGTCTAGGAATTGATAAATGGAATAACTAAAAGTTGCAACGGCTAGAATTAGTTTTATGATCTTAGGAAACATATTTTTTTCTTTGCGGTGCAAGGTACTAAAAAACTAATTAAATGTTTCTCAAAAAGGTCTTGTTGAAAACAAAACTTGTTGTATATTTGCCATCGCTTTATGCAAGCAAGAATAAGTCGATTAGACAAATGCTAATTTTATGAAAAGAACATTCCAACCTTCGAAAAGAAAGAGAAGAAATAAACACGGATTCCGTGATAGAATGGCCTCTGCTAACGGTCGTAAAGTGTTAGCTAGCCGTAGAGCAAAAGGGCGCAAGAAATTATCTGTTTCTTCTGAACCAAGACATAAAAAATAATGGTGATAAATCATTCATAAAGGGTGTTACTTTTTTTTAAGTAACACCTTTTTTTTATATATATTATTGAGCTAAAAATTTAGATTGACAAATGCCGAAACAAAAGAACTTAAACAAAATTTTGATCATTGGGTCTGGACCCATCATTATTGGACAAGCCTGTGAATTTGATTATTCAGGAACGCAAGCCTTACGCTCGTTAAGGGAAGACGGAATAGAAACCGTTTTGATTAATTCCAATCCGGCAACCATTATGACGGATCCTACAATGGCGGATCATGTTTATTTAAAGCCTTTGACCACAAAATCATTAATTGATATCCTCAAAGAGCATGATGATATTGATGCTGTATTGCCCACAATGGGGGGACAAACAGCCCTTAACTTGTGCATTGAAGCAGACGAAAAAGGCATTTGGGAGGACTTTAACGTAGAAATCATAGGCGTAGATATTGCTGCGATAAACATCACAGAGGACCGTCAACAGTTCAAGGATTTGATGAATGAATTAAAAATCCCTGTTGCACCAGCAGAAACAGCAACTTCTTTCTTAAAAGGAAAAGAGATTGCACAAAAATTCGGTTTTCCAGTCGTTATTCGACCTTCATTTACCTTGGGTGGTACCGGAGCATCTTTTGTCCATAAAGCCGAAGATTTTGATGAACTTTTGACGCGTGGTTTAGAAGCTTCACCAATCCATGAAGTTTTGATCGACAAAGCGCTTTTGGGATGGAAAGAATATGAATTAGAGCTCTTGCGGGATAAGAATGACAACGTCGTTATCATTTGTACCATTGAAAACATGGATCCAATGGGAATTCATACAGGAGATTCAATCACGGTTGCCCCTGCAATGACATTGTCAGATGCCACGTACCAGCGTATGCGTGATTTGGCCATAAAAATGATGCGCAGTATCGGAGATTTTGCCGGTGGATGTAATGTTCAGTTTGCGGTGAGTCCTGATGAAAACGAAGATATTTATTCCATTGAAATTAACCCTAGGGTTTCACGCTCTTCGGCCTTGGCTTCAAAAGCTTCAGGATATCCTATCGCTAAGATCGCAGCTAAATTGGCCATTGGCTATACCCTTGATGAGTTAGACAATCAAATCACCCAATCTACTTCAGCATTGTTTGAGCCCTCAGTAGATTATGTCATTGTAAAAATTCCGCGATGGAACTTTGATAAGTTTGAAGGATCGGATCGTGAATTAGGCCTTCAAATGAAATCTGTAGGGGAGGTTATGGGGATTGGAAGATCCTTCCAAGAAGCCCTTCATAAAGCCACCCAATCGCTGGAGATAAAAAGAAATGGATTAGGGGCAGACGGAAAAGGCTATTCGGATTATGACACCATCATCTCTAAACTGAAACATGCCAGTTGGGACAGGGTATTTGTGATCTATGATGCCATCCAATTGGGGATACCGCTTAGCCGCATTCATGAAATCACTAAAATAGATCTGTGGTTCTTGCGCCAATACGAAGAGTTGTTTGCTCTTGAAAAAGAAATCAGTTCTTTTAGCATCGAGAACATAGAAAAAGCATTGTTGTTGGAAGCAAAACAAAAAGGATTTGCAGATCGACAAATTGCGCATATGCTAGACTGTCTCGAAAGCCAAGTGTACACCAAACGCTCTGAAATGGGAATACAACGCGTGTACAAATTGGTGGATACCTGTGCGGCTGAATTTTCTGCAAAAACCCCATATTACTATTCTACCTTTGAAGCGCAAATGCAGCTGGCAGATGGAGAACCTTTTAGCAGCAACGAAAGCATTGTCAGTGATAAAAAGAAAATTGTAGTATTGGGTTCAGGGCCAAACCGTATTGGGCAAGGAATTGAATTCGACTACTGTTGTGTCCATGGGGTTTTAGCCGCTGCAGAATGCGGGTATGAAACTGTAATGATCAACTGCAATCCCGAGACAGTATCTACAGACTTTGACATTGCCGATAAATTGTATTTTGAACCCGTATTCTGGGAGCATATTTACGACATTATCCAGCACGAAAAACCAGAAGGAGTTATCGTCCAATTGGGCGGGCAAACAGCACTTAAATTAGCTGAAAAGTTAGACCGCTACGGAATTAAAATCATTGGAACCAGTTTCCAATCTTTAGATCTAGCTGAAGATAGAGGAAGTTTCTCCACTCTTTTAAAAGAAAACAACATTCCTTATCCAGAATTTGGAGTTGCTGAAAATGCAGATCAAGCCTTGAAATTAGCGGATGAATTGAATTTCCCCATCTTGGTAAGACCTTCATATGTTTTGGGAGGTCAAGGGATGAAAATCGTTATTAACAAAGAAGAACTAGAGGCACATGTAGTAGATTTACTGCGTAAGATTCCAAACAATAAATTGTTGTTGGATCATTACTTAGATGGTGCTATAGAAGCAGAAGCAGATGCCATTTGCGACGGAGAAGATGTGCATATTATTGGAATAATGGAACACATAGAACCCTGTGGGATTCACTCCGGAGATTCAAATGCAACACTCCCCGTTTTTAATATTGGAGAATTTGTACTGCAACAAATAAAAGATCACACGAAAAAGATTGCCAAGGCACTCAATACTGTTGGACTAATCAATATTCAGTTTGCCATTCAAAATGACAAGGTGTACATCATTGAAGCCAATCCAAGAGCGTCACGTACCGTTCCTTTTATTGCCAAGGCGTACAAAGAACCCTATGTTAACTACGCCACAAAAGTAATGTTGGGCGATAAAAAGATTAAAGATTTTGATTTTAACCCACAATTGGATGGCTATGCGATCAAGCAACCTGTGTTCTCATTCAATAAGTTCCCGAATGTAAACAAACAATTGGGACCAGAAATGAAAAGTACTGGTGAAAGCATTCTCTTCATTGATAGCCTTAAAGATGATGAATTCTATGATCTTTACTCCAGAAGAAAAATGTATTTAACCAAATAAATTTCTACTTTTGAGCAAAATGATAGAACGATTATGAAGAAAATATCACCTAAATTCACGCTTATCACGGCTTTGATTGCCTTGGCCGTGGTCAGTAGACTTTTGCCGCATCCCCCTAACTTTGCACCCATAACTGGGATTGCATTGTTTGCAGCCCACCGTTTTAGTAACACACGAATTGCCTACTTCCTTCCACTGGCATGTTTGTTTTTAACGGATTTGGTGCTTGGTCTATCATGGATCAATGTTGCGGTGTATTCAGCTTTTATTGGAATTACTTGGCTGGGGACAATAAGTAAATCCATCAATGTGAAAACAATTTTATTTTCTTCTGTGTTTTTCTTCTTATGGACCAATCTAGCCGTCTGGGGGTTGTATTATCCCAAAACAATAGAAGGTTTAACCCAGTGTTTTGTCTTGGCTATCCCATTCTTTACAAATACACTCTTAGGAGATCTCTTTTTTACCGGTGTTTTGTTTTTTTCTTTTTCAACCCTGACAAAGCGTTACCCAATTTTAAATACCTAAGGTAAAAAGAGTACATTTGTTTTGTGATGCGGTTCTTGTTAGTGCAAGATTAAAAGGGAATTTGGTGAAAATCCAAAACTGTTCCCGCAACTGTAAGCTTGGGTGATTTTTCACCTTAATTAACACTCTTTGCCACTGTAGTTTTCTATGGGAAGGCGTTAATGTAAAAGCAAGTCAGGATACCTGCCCTTTCACATCGATGAACTTTCGGGATAAAGGTATCATGCGTAGCTTCTCATATCCCAAAATTATACTTATGAAAAAAAATATTTTTTTAGGGATAGCAGTATTTTGCTCCCTAATGGCCCAAGGGGCACAGTCAAAAACCGAAACATCAACTTTAAAAAACACCGTTTTAGAGGAAGTAGTTCTCATTGACAGTCGTTTGCCCTTGAAACGATCTCAGTCTGGAAAAACGGTGATTCAAATCAACGCAAAAGAAATTCAACAGTTCCAAGGAAGAAGTGTGGCTGAGCTTTTACAAACCTATGGCGGGATTAATATATTGGGTAGTCGTTCCATCACTGGACAGAATTTGCGTTTTTCATTGCGGGGCAGTACCAACAATCAAGTTTTAATCATGGTTGATGGTGTGCGCATTTCTGATCCCTCTAGAATAGACAGCGACTTTGATTTAAACTTTTTGTCACTTTCAGAAATTTCCTCCATTGAAATTTTAAAAGGCGCGGCCAGTACCCTTTACGGCAGTGCTGCAGCTGCGGGTGTAATAAACATAAAAACCAAACAAGGAGCAAACGATCAGTTAGATGTCGGATTTACTGTAGGTTCAGAGCAAGTTTCTACGCGTGACTTGGACCTTTTGAGCTATAAAAATGCAGAGATGTCTGCAGCAAAACAACTTGGCGCAGTTTCTGTAAACATTGGAGGCGCTTTTCTACAAACGGATGGAATGAGTGCGGTTGCCAATGGAGACGAAGTAGATCCATTTCAGCGTTATAATGTATTCGCGAAAGTGGGGCAAAAGACAGCGGCCTATCGCTGGTCTATTATGGCTCGAAAGGCCGAAATTGAAAGCGAGTACGATAATGTTTTCCCAATAGAGGATGCTAATTTTACCTCATTTTCTACCCTCACTTCCGTAGGTCTAAACGCCGGAAAAGAATACAAAAATGGAAGCCTTTCTTTGATGAGTGCCTACCAGCATACAGCACGAGAGTACAGAGACAATTACCCAAGTGCCTATACCGCTGAAAACAGCACCATAGAATTGCTAAATAATCTTAAAATTTCCGATCAATGGTATACGAATCAAGGAGTGATGCACAATACAGCCCGTTACGAGGGAGCTGAAGTAACTTCACAAACCGATGTTTTTGCACAGTTCGTTTATTTAGGCGATCATTTTCAGTTCAATGCGGGAGGACGACTCAATCAACATCAAACCTATGGAAGTGCATTTACATACAACATAAACCCTTCTTATGTGTTGACTGTAGAAAAGGGCAAGCACAAGGTGTTTGGGTCGGTTAGCTCTGCGTTTATTGCCCCGAGTTTATTTCAATTGTATGATACTTATTCAGGAAATGACACACTGAACCCTGAAACCAATACCTCTAGAGAAATAGGATGGGAGTATTCCTCTTTTGACAATACACGATTCTCAATGCTATACTTTTCAAGGGATGAACAAACCAGTATAGTGTATGACTTTGCGACCTATGCCTATGCGAACGCAGAGAGCAGTCTTTTATACGATGGAGTAGAAGCTGAATTTGAATTTGCACCGCAAGAAGACTACCGTTTACGCTTCAATTATACCTTCAATCAAATAAACGAGGGGAACATTGCCCGTATTCCAAAACACGCCTACAGCTTTGTTTACGATTATAAAATAAATGAAACCCTGTCCTACAACATATCTTTCAATCATATCGGAAAACGTTTCGCTTACGAGGGTACACCCTTAGCAGCCTATGATCTATTGGATTTAAAACTCAACAAAAGTTTTTATGACGACGCTTTGTCTGTATTTGTATTGATGAACAATGCCCTGAATACAGCGTACATAGAGTTGTTAAATTATGCCACCCAAGGAAGAAACTATAGACTTGGATTACGTTATCGTTTTTAATGCATTCCTTTAATTGCCTCAGGTAATTTTTCTAGATGCATGCCGGCGGTATTTTCCCATTTCGGATCTACCATACTTTCCAACTGAGGTCCTTCTGTAAATAGGGGCTTAGCAGCTCCTGAAATGTGTTGCAAAGCAGCGGCTAATAAAGCTTCATTGGGGTCTCCTAAAACCCCCATATTGTTTCCGCTTTCAGAAAGGTTAATTGTTGGGGGAAGTCCATTTGCATAATCTGCGTACCCCTCGCTGTTGGCTATCCTCAAAACAATGGGTTGCATGGCATAGCGGTGTGCAGGATTTTTTGTTGGAGGATTATTGTTGTCAATGTAGTCGTACAAGGTAATGGAACCTACATTTTTCCCATAAGTGGTTCCGCCAATTTGAATTACCTCAATATGAGGTGCAAGACCATTGATCAGAAGTTCGCTAGCAGAAGCGCTGCGGTTGGTCGTTAAAACATAGATGCGTTCCAATGCTAATCCTGGAAGCTGAGTTCCATCGGTTGTTTGTCCTGTAAAGAGGTTGTTGAGGTTAAAATCATCGTCCGGATCATTGTTGGTGTTTCGTCCGTTAAAGTAGTCCATTAGTTTTTCGTTCCACACTTGCTGTGCAAAGATCTCACCCTCAAATTGACCTGTAATCATGCTGGCCAAATAGGTACATGTCTGAACTGATCCCCCTCCATTGTAACGCAAGTCCAATACCAAATCTGTTATCCCTTGCGCGGCAAAACCGTTAAAAGCATCGATTAACTCTTGATTAAAAGCGCTTACGAATTGATTGTACATCAAGTAGCCTACACGACCACCATTGTGATCAAGGACAAGATTTTTATGGATAGGAATTTCTTGAAAATCTTCAACCTTTGTAAGGCTTACCGTTTCATTTCTAGGCGTAACACTGCCGTCAGAAGGATCAAAATTCACTAAAGTAATGTCGTAACTAAGGTTGTCCCCATACAACAATTGTCTATAATTACCGACGTTGAGTTCTGTACCGTCCACTGCAGAAAACCAATCTCCACGTTGCACGTTTTTTCCAGCGGCGTCAGAATCCGGAAGGATGTAGGTCACCAACCCGATTAAATCATTACACGTATCGCAGCGTCTGTAAATGATGAATTCCATTCCGTTTGAAGCAGAAATCCCAGAAAGTTGATTTTCTAAATCTCTGTAGTCGTCATTGATCCAGCTAAAGCGGTCCGCGCTGTGGTTTAAGCTGTCGAAAAAGTCTTCGTGGTCTGGCGTAGCATTCAAAAAGTTGATGTACGCATTTTCATCGTCGTCTTTAGTATCTGCCAAATTAGGCACTTGACTTTGCCAATAGTAGTATTGGTTTAAGCCTTCCCAAATAAAGTCATTAATTTCAGTGCTCAATGTTTGAACGGGAGCGTTGTTTTCTGTTTCTGGATTGTTTGTGATATTGATTTGGTCATCATCTCTATCGTCACCGCTACAGCCAACAATTAGGGCTAAACTAAAAAGGGCAATTATCTTCTTCATAAACATGTACAGTTATAGTTTCGCAATTTAGCAACTTCAATGAAAATATTCCATTGATTTGAAATATATTGTACTCCAAATTATCCAAAACTATGCCATTTAAATACGTTACATTATTCTTGCTGGTTTGTTTTAACCTACAAGCCCAATCTCCCTTTGATTCTTACAAGTCCAGTGATGCTGTTTCATACATCAGCGTAAGTCCACAAATGTTTCAATTGCTAGGAAAATTAAAAATCAACACAGAGGATCCAGAAACACAGGCCTTTTTTGAAACGGTACAGCAGATTAGAGGATTTAAAGTGATGAGTACAAAAGAGATTGCCATTGGCAATGCTATGGCAGCATGGGTAAGCACAGAAAATCAATCGACAGATCTAGAGCCTGTAGTGAACTTAAACGAAGAGGAAGTCCGTGTTTCTTTTTCAGCCGCCTATACCGACGATCCCAATCGTGTGAAACGTTTGGTGATGTATGTGGAAGGTTTACAAGAGATGATCGATGCAAACAAAGACCTTCAAATAGAAGCAGATAATCTTGCCTACGTTCTTTTGGAAATAAAAGGAAACATCGCCTTAGATCAATTGGCTCGCCTTACAGAACTGGTAGACATTCCCGGAGGACAGTTTCTGCAGAAATTAAATTAAACCTACAGTCCTGTATAATTAAAAGGACTTATGTTTTTCATTTCGGCCTTTATTTTACTGTCAATCTCCAAGCCTTCAATAAAAGTTTGAATGGATTCTTGGGTGATGGCACTGTTGGTTCGGGTCAATTCTTTTAGGGCTTCATACGGATTTGGATACCCTTCTCTTCTTAAAATGGTTTGGATGGCTTCGGCCACGACCGCCCAGTTTTGCTCCAGATCTTCTTTTATTTTATCTTCATTCAGCAATAGCTTAGACAGGCCTTTTTGTGTTGAACTTAGCCCAATCAACGTATGACCAAAAGGAGTTCCAATGTTTCTTAAAACAGTACTGTCTGTCAAATCACGCTGCAAGCGAGATACAGGTAGTTTCTCTGCTAAAAAGCCAAAAAGGGCATTGGCGATGCCTAAATTCCCTTCAGAGTTTTCAAAATCAATGGGGTTTACTTTGTGGGGCATAGCGGAAGAACCAATTTCCCCTTCTTTTATTTTTTGCTTGAAGTAATCCATAGAGATGTAGGTCCATAAGTCTCGGTTTAAATCAATCAAAATCGTATTGATGCGTTGTAATGCATGGCACAATCCTGCAAAGTGATCGTAGTGTTCAATTTGCGTTGTCGGAAAAGAGTGGTGGAGTCCCAAACTGTTTTCAACGAATTGGGTTCCAAAAGCTTTCCAATCCATCTGTGGATATGCAACTTTATGGGCATTAAAATTTCCTGTAGCCCCTCCAAACTTAGCGGCATTTGGGAGGCTTGCTAATTGGTTTTTTTGTTGCACTAAACGTTCTACAAAGACTTGAATTTCTTTTCCCAAACGGGTAGGAGAAGCCGGTTGTCCGTGCGTTCTAGCCAATAAAGAAACGCTTTCGTATTCTTGAGCTTTTTCTTGAAGCGCTGCAATCAAAGATTCTAACTCAGGGAGGTAAACCTTTTCAACAGCTTCTTTTACAGAAAGTGGAATAGCGGTATTGTTGATGTCTTGAGACGTTAATCCAAAATGAATGAACTCTTTGTATTCCTGAAGCTCTAGTTTATCAAATTCTTGTTTGATATAATACTCTACGGCCTTAACGTCGTGATTGGTTGTTTTTTCTATGGTTTTTATAGCGGCAGCATCATCTTCAGTAAAATGCTTATAGATGGAACGCAATTCTTCAAACAATGAGCGGTTGAATGCGCTCAATTGAGGCAAGGGTAGTTCACAGAGCGCGATAAAGTATTCTATTTCGATACGAACTCTGTATTGAATTAAGGCTTCTTCAGAAAAATAAGCCGACAATTCTTTGGTCTTTCCTCGGTAGCGTCCATCAATGGGAGAGATGGCATTTAAAGCGTTTAGTTTCATAGGGTACAAAGATACGCTTCTTTCGATAATCCGGAATTAAAAATCCACTTCTTTGATAGAATTTAAAGTTTTCATTACCTTCCTTTTTCGGTAGAATTCCTGTTTATGATAACTTTTACTTTTTTGGATTACAGCATCATTGCGCTGATTTTTTTGGGTTTACTCTCCATAGGACTTTATGTAAGCCGATCTGCCGGCGAGAGCAGTACCAATTTCTTCCTTTCTGGAAAAAACATGCCTTGGTGGTTGTTGGGGGTATCTATGGTAGCCACAACATTTTCTACGGACACACCAAATTTGGTAACCGACATTGTTAGAACCAATGGGGTCTCTGGAAATTGGGTGTGGTGGGTGTTTTTACTTACAGGGATGTTAACTGTGTTTGTCTATGCAAGGCTTTGGCGTATTTCCGGGGTGAATACAGACCTAGAGTTTTATGAACTGCGATACGGGGGAAAACCCGCTCGTTTTTTGCGTGTATTTCGGGTCGTGTATTTGGGTGTAATCTTTAATTTGATTACCATGGCAGGGGTTACCCTGGCGGCCATAAAAATCGGCAGTGTGCTTTTGGGATTGTCTCCGTTGCAAACGGTTTTAATTGCTGGCTCTGTGACTCTGTTTTTTAGTACTATTGGAGGTTTTAAAGGGGTAGTATATACTGATTTTCTTTTGTTTTTTGTCGCTATGATAGGATCCATAGCCGCCTCTATTTATTTAGTGCAATTGGATCAAGTAGGTGGGATGGATGCGCTGTTACGCCATCCTAATGTTCAATCGAAATTGTCATTATTCCCCGAAACCACAGACAGCAAAGCATGGATTACATTGCTGATAATCCCGTTGGCGGTTCAATGGTGGAGTTCTTGGTACCCTGGTGCAGAACCGGGCGGTGGAGGGTATATTGCCCAACGCATGCTGGCTTCTAAAAATGCAAATCATGCTATAGGGGCAACCTTCTTTTTTAATGTTATGCATTATGCGCTACGTCCATGGCCGTGGATTTTAGTGGCTTTGGCTTCTCTTGTGGTTTTTCCAGATCTTGAAAGTATACAAACGGCTTTTCCGTCCATTACTTCAGACAAGTTAGGTCATGATTTGGCTTACCCCGCCATGCTCAGTCTGTTGCCTAGCGGTTTACTGGGCCTTGTTGTTGCGTCTCTTGCTGCTGCATATATGTCAACCATTTCAACCCAAGTCAACTGGGGAGCTTCTTATCTTATCAATGATTTATACGCGGTTGTTTTTGAAAAACAAGTGGATGAAAAAAAGCGTGTTTGGTGGGGCAGAATTGCCACAGTAGTCTTAATGTTTTTAAGCGGTATTTTAGCATTGACCCTACAAAATGCATTGCAGTTATTCGAGCTACTTTTGGTTTTTGGAGCGGGTACGGGGCTGATTTTTATAGTGCGTTGGTTTTGGTGGCGCATCAATGCATGGAGTGAAATTGCTGCCATGCTCGCCTCAGGTTTCGTGAGTTTACTTTTAAAGCTTAGCCCTTTAGGCAACCTTCTTTTTGATCGCTATACCGGTGTATTTCCGGACTGGGCTGAATATCCTTTTGTGGTATTTGTCACGACAGTCGTTTGGTTAGGCGTAACGTATTTGACGCCACCCGAAAAGAGCGAAGTACTTGAGAAATTTGTTGCAAAAATTCAGCCCGGTGGTCCCGGCTGGCGTTCTTATGCATCCACTACTTCGTCGAGCTGGAAAATACCAAAAGGGCTACGGGCAATGGTTTTAGGGTGTACGTTTGTCTACGCCATTCTTTTTGCAACCGGATATTTTATTTATGGGAATACCTTCTGGGCTGTCCTGGCTACTCTTGTAGCTATAATTGCAGGAATTGCTTTATTACGAATCAAAAAGGAAATCACAATAGCGGATTAAAGCTAGAGGTGCATTTGACGGATAACGGCTTGAAAACTACGTCCTCTTTTTGGCGACTCGCGCTCAATATAAGCCATAACTTCTTTTCTGATCCAAGGGGCATGATCTAAAAAAAAGTCTATCGTTTTAAGGGCAAAAGCAATTGAGGCAATTTTTTCGGCATCTAATAAATAGCCGAAACAGATTTCTACCAAGCTGTCTTTGTCTTTGCTTGACAACTTCATCCTTCTTTTTTTATCTCGACAATAGTGATAGGTGAGTTTAATCATTGGGCGTCGTTTGCTTTCATGGGTTTGCACCAACACTCCTTGAAGAAAAACGGTTAAATGGGGTTCCAAAACATTTAGTCGATTCAAGGCGTATTTTTCCAAAACCCAAGCAGCTACGATATGTTCTCTCTTTTTTTGGGGGGAACACGCAAGCGCTAGTAGTTCATGAAATCTTTCGGGTTGTTCTTCTATGTAGGCAGCTCCTTTTTCTCTATCCGCTACAGAAGCATAAAATTGCAACAGTAATTCCTCTAAAGGAGTCATGGATTAAAGCTGAAGAATTTTATATTCCTCGTAACAACCGCTAATTGCTTCTAAGATTTGAAGATCATTGGCCTCTCTAATAAAAGCATTTGAGTAATTACAATTGCGCAGGATTTCCTCCAAATTTATCCGTTCTATGCCAAGAAGCTGTTCCAAAATAACACGATCGAATTTGGTCGATAAAAGATTTTTTATTTGGTCATCCTCACGCATTTTTTTCAGCTTTCGCATTTGCTTCGGATTTTTTCCAAAAAGGTTGTATAAAAAATCAGCGGGGTTAAACAATGCACCAATTGCTTTTGAAATGGAAGATCGATTTCTGTTCCCAGCCTCATAGCCTGAACTGGGTAGTCCGGGTATATTGTATCGTCCAGCAGGATTAAGGGGTACTTTACGGACATCAATGTCCAAATAACCCGTAAGTTGATAGGGCCGAACGACAACTTCTTCCAATGCAAACGACAGTTCTGTCATGCGAAAGATAGGAACACCAAATTTGAGCATGTCATTGTTGACGGCTACTTTTAGCGGTTTAAAGCCCAAATAAGAGAAATAAAGGGTGTCGTTGGCTTTTGCGGCAATCTCAAAACTTCCTTGATTGTCCGTTATGGTCCCTTCCACACTGTTGAGATTAATAACATGCACGGAGGGCATCATGGCTTCTGTAACGTCGTTTTTTACTTTTCCTTCAAACAATAGACGGGGTGTTTCTTGCCCCCAACTGCAGTAGGATATCAAAACGACTAGAAAAAAGCAGATTTTAGTGTGCATAAAACAAAAATAGAAAGAAAAACTTTGGGACAAACCCATGGACCAAAATTAAGCCAACTTTAACGCCTAGATCTACGTCCGAAGCCACTTGGTTTGTTGCTTTTACCGCCTTTTTTCTTTTTGTCTTTATTGGGAGAGAAATTTCCAAATTCACGATCGCTTTTGAATTTTTTCCCATAGGGTTTACCACCCTTTTTCCGCCCTTTTCCACCACCTCCACGGGGTCCTTTTTCAGAGACTTCTACATTTATGAATCGACCATCCAATTGGAAATCTGTGAAATGCTGCAATACTTTTTCTCTGTGGTGGTTGGGGGTGTTAAAGAAAGAAAAACTATCCATAACATCTACGTGGAAAATATCGTCTTGGTCCAACTCCAAAAGACCGCGTAAAAAATCTTTCAGGTTCATCCAATTGTAATCGTCTCGCTCGCCTACATTAATAAAGAAACGTGTACTTTCTTTTTTGTTGTATTTGACTTTGTCACGTCCTCCGTCCTCTCTTTCTCTTCCACCTGAAGCGTTGAGGTCTTTTGCGTTTTTATAATAATTGTGAAAACGTGCAAATTCAACAGATACCAAACGCTGTATCAATTGCTCTTTGCTTAAATCTCCAAGTACTTCTTCTACTTTAGGCAAATAGGGTTCAATTTCATCGTTTACTTCTGTTTGATGAATTTTCTGCGCTAAATGATACAATTGTGTTTCGCAAATTTCAATTCCCGTAGGGATTTTTTTAGCTGTGATTTTTGTTTGTAAAATTTTCTCAATGCTGCGAATTTTTCGCGATTCACTTTGCGTAACGATGATGATAGAAACCCCTTTGTTTCCCGCTCTTCCGGTTCTTCCGGAACGGTGGGTATAAGTTTCGATTTCATCGGGCAACTGATAGTTTATGACATGGGTGACATTATCTACGTCGATTCCTCTTGCAGCAACATCCGTAGCCACAAGCATTTGAATCTGCTTATTTCGAAAAGACTTCATGACCATGTCACGTTGATTTTGACTGAGGTCTCCGTGTAAGGCGCCGGCATTATAGCCATCCTCAATTAGTTTTTCAGCCACTCTTTGTGTGTCGCGTTTAGTGCGACAGAAAATAACAGAAAAAATTCCTGGGTGTGCATCTGCTAAACGCTTTAAAGCAGGATATCGGTCACGACCAGAAACTTGATAGTATTCATGCGATACGTTTTTAGTTCCAGCATTTTTACTCCCTACAGTAACCTCCTGAGGTTGATACATGAACTTTTTGGCAATTACTGCAACCTCTTTGGGCATGGTAGCTGAAAAGAGCCAGGTGCTTTTATCGTCTGGAGTATTGGAGAGTATTGAAGTGATGTCTTCATAAAAACCCATATTCAGCATTTCATCCGCTTCGTCTAAAACGCAGTATTCAACTTTGGATAAATTGACCATACCACGGCGAAGCATATCCTGCATTCTGCCCGGAGTAGCGACTAAAATTTGTGCTCCTCTTTTTACATTTTTTGCTTGATCACTTATGCTGGCTCCCCCGTAGATTGCAACAATATTTACGCCTTGTATGTGTTTGGCGTAGTTTTTTAGTTCTTGGGTAATCTGTAAACACAGTTCCCGAGTAGGCGAAAGGATAAGGCCTTGCGTGGTTCTGCTAGTGGGATCTATTTTCTGTAGCATTGGAAAACCAAAGGCAGCAGTTTTACCGGTACCGGTTTGGGCCAAGGCCACTAAATCTGTTTCGTTTTCAAGTAATAGTGGGATTGCTTTGGCTTGGACATCAGAAGGGGTTTCAAACCCCATATCTTCAATGGCTTGTAAAAGTTCTTCACTAAGCCCTAATTCATGGAATGTATTCATTATCGCAAAGGTACGGTAGATAATTGGATTAGATGGATTAAACCTTTGAAAAGCCGCTTTCAGAGCGATTTCTCTACAACAGCATCAAAGCTGTGCTAAAAACAACTGAAAGGCTTTTGCCCGATGACTGATTTTATTCTTTATCTCGCTGCCCAATTCTGCAAAAGTCTGATCGTAGCCATCAGGAATAAAAATGGGATCATAGCCAAAACCTCCTTCACCTCTTTTTTCGCCAAGTAATGTCCCGCGAGCAATACCCTCACAGTCCCATTCTTTATCATCTATGCAAACGGCAATAACCGTCCTGAATTGAGCAGTTTTGTTGGTTTTTGACTTTAGGTTTTCCCAGACTTTTTTTATGTTGGCCTCATTGTCTTTTTGTGGCCCGGCATAACGTGCAGAAATTACTCCGGGTGCACCGCTCAAGGCATCAATTTCCAATCCAGAATCGTCGGCGAAACAATTTAAACCGTATTGTGTTTTCACATGTCTGGCCTTGATGTATGCATTTTCTTCTAGGGTGGTGCCTGTTTCTTCGATTTCTTCCGTACATCCAATATCGGTAAGGCTAAGCAATTCAATGTGTGCGGGTAATAATTGCTGAATTTCTTTTAGTTTGTTGGGATTATGGGTGGCAAAAACAAGTTTCATTAGCGGTGGTGATAGGGTTCATTTTTTAAAATGGTATGTGCGCGATAGAGTTGTTCTACAAAAAATAATCGAACCATCTGATGTGAAAATGTCATGGAAGAAAGGCTTATTTTTTGTTGTGCACGCGCATACAAAGAAGAGGAGAAACCATAGGGTCCCCCAATGAGAAAAACCAAACGCTTGATTCCCGATATGTGTTGCTTGTTGATCCAGTCTGAAAAGGCGACCGAATCAAAGCTTTTTCCTTTTTCATCCAATAGAACAATACGATCAGCGGGTTTTAAATGTTTTTCTAGTGCCTTTCCTTCAGCCTCTTTCTGTTGTTTTTCAGTTAAGTTTTTATTGTTTTTTATGTCCTCTATCACTGTCATTGAGAATTTGGTGTAATGCCGCAATCGATGTTGATACATTTCAATGAGTTGTCCAAGTTCTTTCTGGTCCGTTTTTCCAATACAGTACAGTACAGTTTCCATAAGCGCAAAAATACGAACTCTCTCTT